>DAOVEW010000165.1 GCA_030668755.1 Bacillota bacterium
CGGTGGGCGACGGCCAAATTAGGGCAGCAGGGCAGACAAAGGCGAGTGACTACTGTGGAGATGGTGTCGCAGTGAACGAGAAACACGCGGCAAGGAGGGCGGCGATGAGATGGGGCGTTGTCGGCAGGGGCATCTGCACCGCTGTGGTTGCAGTGCTGATGATGGGGGCGGTGGGCGGATGCGGCCGTCCCGGAGGGCGGACTGGGGGCGGGGCGCAAGAGCAGGAGATCAGGCAGATCGGCTCCACAACCGTGCTGCCGCTCGCCGAGAAGTGGCACAGGGAGTTCAACAAGGAGCATCCGGAGATCAGCATCTCGGTATCCGGAGGCGGATCGGGGACCGGGATCAAGGCGCTTATTGCGGGAACGGCGGAGATTGCGAACTCCTCCCGAGCGATCAAGCCGAAGGAGATGGAGCAGGCCCGAGCCGCCGGGGTAGAGCCGGTGGAGCACGTCGTGGCCCACGACGGCATCGCGGTGATAGTGCATCCATCGAACCCCGTGGGTGAGCTGTCGGTGGAGCACCTCTCGGATATCTTCAGCGGCGTGGTCACCAATTGGGAGATGTTGGGAGGCCCCGCCGAGGAGATACAGGTGGTGAGCAGGGACTCCGCATCGGGCACATACGAGGCATTCAAGGACCGCGTGGTCACGATGCAGGGGAAGGACAGAAGCCGCGAGTACGCGGCGGCCGCGCTCAAGCAGGGATCGAACCAGGCAGTGCTCGCGCTCGTGGGCAACACGAAGGCGGCAATCGGATATGTGGGGCTCGGGTATGTGGATGAGAGCGCAAAGACACTCGGCGTGATCCCGATGGGCCAACGTGAGGCGGTGGCGCCCACGGTGGATAACGTGATGTCGGGGGAGTACCCCGTGTCGCGGGCGCTGTACTGCTACACGAACGGCGACCCGACGGGGACTGTGAAGCAGTACCTGGACTGGGCGAAGGGGTCTGAGGGCCAGGCGATTGTGGCGGAGTTCGGGTTCGTCCCCGTGGGCGCCAAGTGAGCAGGATGCTTCGTCAAGGGCCCGGAGGGAGCAAAGAGCGGGAAAGCATGGTGAAGCAGCGGGCGCAGCGAGGGTGGGAGTGGCTGATCGAGCGGGCGATCCAGGTCGCCGGGGCGGTGGCGATCATCTTCGTGTTAATGATCTTCGTGTTTCTACTGCGAGACGCGCTGCCCGTGTTCAAGGCGACCACGGCCCGAGAGCTGCTTGCAGGCAAGGACTGGCTGCCCACCGCGGAGCCGCCCAGGTTCGGCTTTCTCCCCTTGGTGCTGGGCTCTCTATACGTGACCATCGGCGCGCTGGCGTTGGCGATGCCGCTGGGGCTTGCGTGTGCGGCGTTCATCTCAGAGGTGGCGCCGAGATGGATGAAGGAGGTGCTGAAGCCCGGGGTCGAGGTGCTCGCAACCGTACCCTCCGTGGTGTTTGGCTTCCTGGGACTGCTGTTGGTCGGGCCGTGGCTGGCAGATGTCCTGAACCTGCCGGTGGGGCTGTTCGCGGCGCTCGGGTCGCTGATGCTGGCGTTCATGGCGATGCCGACGATCGTCTCGGTGTCGGAGGATGCGATCCGGTCGGTGCCGGCGGCGCTGCGAGAGAACTCGCTGGCATTGGGAGCGACGCAGTGGCAGACCATCTGGCGTGTGGTGTTGCCGGCGGCCCGGTCGGGGATCATCGCGGGGGTGCTGCTAGGGGTGGGTCGGGCGATCGGCGAGACGATGACGGTGCTGATGGTGACGGGCAATGCGGCTGTGATCCCCGAGGGCCTGAAGGGATTGCTCCGCCCGGTGAGGACACTGACGGCGACGATTGCGGGAGAGATGGGTGAGACAGTGGTGGGATCGCCCCACTACCATGCGCTGTTCGCAATGGGGTTGATCCTGTTTCTGATAGCATTCCTGACCAACACCATAGCCGACGCAGCCATACGTCGCAGCGGGCGTTTGGGGCGATGAGAGTTCTTCCTCGGGTGACACCCCGGATTTCGCAGGCGATCGCGTTCGCGCTGCTGTGGATGGCAGCGCTGATGGTGATCCTGCCGGTGACGGCCCTGCTGGTGGTGATGTTCGTGAAGGGGCGGGGCTCGCTGAGCTGGTCGCTGGTAACCTCAACTGAGGCGGGGGGACTGCTGGCGCCCATCGTCGGCACGACGGCGCTCGTGACGCTCACCGCAGTGATCGTGGCGCCGGTGGGCGTGGCGGCGGCGATATACCTGAGCGAGTACGCGCGGGCGGGCAGACTGGTCCGGCTGATCCGCCTGGCGATCGTCAACTTGGCGGGTGTACCGTCTGTCGTGTATGGGTTGTTCGGCCTGGCGCTGTTCGTGATGTTGCTGCATTTCGGCCGCTGCTTGCTCGCGGGCGCGTGTACGATGGCGCTGCTGGTGCTGCCGCTGGTAATCACAGCTGCCGAGGAGGCGCTTCGGCAGGTGCCGCGGAGACTGCGGGAGGCGTCGTTTGCGCTGGGGGCGACGCGATGGCAGACGGTGCGCCGCGTGGTCCTGCCCAATGCCCTGCCGGGGATCATCACCGGGCTGATCCTGTCGGTGGGACGGGCGGCGGGCGAGACGGCCCCCATTCTGTTCACGGCGGCGTTCTACTCGCTGACGGATCCGTTTCCGAAGTCGCTGTTCGATCCGATCGAGGTATTGTCCTATCGGCTGTTCGTGATCGCGACGGAGGTGCCACGGATCGAGGAGGGCGAGAAGTGGGCTACCGCCGCGGTGCTGGTGGCGCTGGTGCTGGGGCTGAACGCGCTGGCTGTGATCGCGCGCGCGCGTTTGCGGCGCGCGCGTAGGTGGTGAGAATGTCAGAGAGCAACACCGACAGACCCATAGAGCAGCCCGAGGGGGAAATCAAGATCGAGACGCGCGGGCTGAACCTGTTCTACGACGCGTTTCGGGCGCTCACCGACATCAACGTGGCGATTCCGGCGCGCCAGATCACGGCGCTGATCGGCCCGTCCGGGTGCGGCAAGTCATCGTTCTTGCGCTGCCTGAACCGGATGAACGACCTGATAGACGACGCGCGCGTGGAGGGCGACGTGCTGCTGGACGGGGGAAGCATCTATGAAGACGACACCGATGTGGCGCAGCTCCGCAAGCGAGTGGGGATGGTGTTCCAGACGCCGAACCCGTTTCCAATGTCAATCTACGACAACGTCGCCTATGGGCCGCGGCTCCACGGGTTTGGGGGGCGCGACTCGCTGGGAGAGGTGGTGGAGAAGAGCCTGCGTGGGGCTGCGCTGTGGGATGAGGTGAAGGACAATCTCCGGAAGTCGGCCCTCGACCTCTCGGGCGGGCAGCAGCAAAGGCTCTCGATTGCCCGCGTTCTGGCCGTGGGGCCGGATGTGCTGCTGATGGACGAGCCGTGCAGCGCGCTGGATCCAACCGCGACGTTCCGGATCGAGGAGCTGATGTTGGAGCTGATGGAGCGGTACACGATCGTGATTGTGACGCACAACATGTACCAGGCCTCGCGCGTGTCACAGCACACGGGTTTCTTCCTGCTGGGAGAGCTCATAGAATACGGGTCCACCGTGGGGATCTTCGAAAACCCGAAGGATCAGCGGACCGACGACTACGTGCGCGGTCGCTTCGGGTAGAGAGGCGAACGATGCGGCGAACTCGACAGGCGTTCGAGGAGCAACTGGAGCAACTGGAGGGTCGGCTGATCGAGATGGGGACGTTCGTGGAGTCGATGCTGGAGAAGGCGGTGCGAGCGCTCGCCGAGCACGATGTGGAGCTGGCGCGGGAGGTGATCGCGGCTGACGACACGGCCGATGCGATGGACCTGGCGATCGAGCAGCACTGCATGAGGCTGCTGGCCTTGCAGCAGCCGATGTCGCGGGATCTGCGGACGATCGGGACGGTGATGAAGGTGATAGCGGATGTGGAGCGGATCGGCGATTACTCGGTGGATATTGCGAAGACGGCGATCAAGCTTGTAGATGAGAAGTACTTCAGGCCGCTGGAGGACATCCCGCGAATGACGGAGATGGTGCGGCATATGCTGCGGGAGGCGTTGGAGGCGCTGGTGGCGCACGATCTGGAGCGAGTGGCGCGGGTGATCGACTGCGATGATGCGGTGGACAAGCTGTGGTACAAGGTGCTGGAGGACGTGGAGAGGGTGATGCAGGAGCGGCCGGAGGTGGTGCCGCAGGCCGTGGCGCTGGTGTTGGTGGCCCGATACCTGGAGCGAATCGCCGACCATACAGTGAACATCGCCGAGCGGGTCGCCTACATGGAGACAGGGCGTCTCGAGACGCTGGCGGCGAGCCATCGGGCCGACTACGAGCCTGAGGACTCGATGGGCGCACCACCGGCGGAGGCGCCGGAAGGCCAAGACTAGCCGGCGGGGGCCGCTGCCGACCCGCCGATGAACAGCGTCGACGCGATGATTCCAGGATATCGTTTCATCTGACTTCTTTCGCCTGCAAGTCTCATGGCGGGCCGCGAATTCGCCGGGGATGCTTTGGACCGGCCGAGCGCTAGTTGAGTACATGCACCCCGCTGGGGTCTATGTTCACG
>DAOVEW010000150.1 GCA_030668755.1 Bacillota bacterium
GGCGCCCGGGCCGCCCCCCCGCGCCCGGGCCGCCGCCGGATCGCCGACGCGGCCCTCCGCGTTCACGTCCACTCCCTCCTCGGCCGCGACGGCTGCGGAGACGATGTCGTCTATCGCGTGGTCGAAGAGCGCAAGGTGGAACGGGCCCTCCGGCAGCGTGAGCGGAAGGCCGCGGTCGCGCGCCGCGATCGCGAGCTCCGCCAAGCGCGCGGCGGGCACCGCCGCGCGCAGGGCCTCCGCGATCGCGCCGGCGCCGCGCGGGGCGACCGCGAGGACCAGGGGATCGGGGGGAAGCCCGACGATCTCGAAGATACGAACCCAACGAGAGATTGAATCCACGAGTCCTAACAGGGAGCGATATGCTCAGCTATTACGCACACCGAGAGTACCCACAGGAGCGACAGACGACACATCCCTCCGACAGCTCCAGCATGGTGCCGCACTCGGGGCACTCGGGGTTGTAGCCGACGCTTGCGATGTCATTGGCCGGCAGCGGGGCCGCCCCGCTGCCGGATGTGCTTTCCGACTTCCGGCTGCGGCCATTGGAGGAGAGATAACGCTCGATGGCCTTGCCAATGGCGTCGGCGCACGAGAGCGTGACGGTGCCTCGGTCCCAGGAGGGCATGGGGCAGCGTATGCCCTTGAGCTCATCCGTTATGGAATCGGGATCCACGCCGGACCGAAGCGCGAGAGAGATCATGCGGCTGGTGGCTTCGGACTGGGATGCCGTGCAGCCGCCGGATTTGCCGATGGTCGTGAAGACCTCGCAGAGGCCCTCCTCGTCTTCGTTGATCGTTATGTAGAGCTTGCCGCATCCGGTCTGGACCTTCTCGGTTGTGCCGTGGGTCAGGACGGGCCGCGGGCGGGGCACTATGGAGGCCGCCTTGGGGGTTATGGTGAGGCGGTCCTCGACCTTCTGCGGCATGGCATCTCCGGCGCTGAGGACCTGGGAGTCGCGGGAGCCGTCGCGGTAAACGGTGACGCCCTTGCATCCAAGCTTGTGGGCCAGCATGTAGACGCGACGGATGTCGTCCTTCGTCGCTTCGTTGCGGAAGTTGACGGTCTTCGAGACTGCGTTGTCAGTATGGGCCTGGAACGCCGCCTGCATGCGCACGTGCCACTCCGGGGAGGTATCGTAGCTGGTGACAAACAGGCTGCGGACGTCCTCCGGGATGCCCTCGACCTCCGAAGGAGACTTGTGTGCGCCGATTTCCTCGAGCAGGTCTTGGGAGTGGAATCCGCGCTCGCGGGCCACCTTTTCGAACAGGGGATGGACCTCGAGGAATTCCTGGCCGTCGAGGATGCGACGGGTGAAGACGACCGCGAACAGCGGCTCGATGCCCGAGGAGCACCCGGCAATGATGGACAGAGACCCGGTGGGTGCGATGGTGGTGACGGTGGCGTTGCGGAGGCGGGGTCCGCTGTCCGCGAAGATGCTCTTGTCGAAGTTCGGGAAGACGCCCCGCTGGGCGGCGAGCTCGACGGAGGCCTTCCGCCCCTCGTCGTGGATGAACTGCATGATGCGGCCGCCGGTCTCGAGGCCGGCTTCGGAGTTGTAGGCGATGCCGAGCTGGATGAGCATGTCGGCGAAGCCCATGACGCCCAGGCCGATCTTGCGGTTGCCGCGGGCCATCTCGCGGATCTTGGGCAGCGGGTACTTGTTGACGTCTATGACGTTGTCGAGGAAGCGCACCGCCGTGTGCACGACCTGGCGGAGCCGGTCATAGGCGACCTCCGGCTGCGGGTCGTACTTCACGAAGCGAGCGAGGTTGATGGAACCGAGGTTGCAGGCCTCGTAGGGCAAGAGCGGCTGCTCGCCGCAGGGGTTGGTTGACTCGATCTCGCCCAGTTCGGGAGTGGGATTGCCGACGTTGAGGCGCTCGAGGAACACGATGCCGGGCTCTCCTGTCGCCCAGGCGCCCTGCACGATCAGGTCAAAGACCTCTGGGGCGCGCACGCGTTCGACCACCTTGTTCGTGTGCGGGTTCACGAGGTCGTACTCGCCCTCCTCGCGGAGCGCGCGCATGAACTCCTCGGTCAGACCGACGGAGATGTTGAAGTTGGTGAGGGCCGATGTATCGCGCTTGGCGGTGATGAAGTCCATGATGTCGGGGTGGTCAGCTCGGAGGATCGCCATGTTGGCGCCGCGCCGCGTTCCGCCCTGCTTGACCGCCTCAGTGGCGGCGTTGAAAACCTTCATAAAGGAGACCGGGCCGGAGGCGATGCCGCCGGTCGTCTTGACGATGTCTCCCTTGGGCCGCAGTCGGGAGAAAGAGAAGCCGGTGCCGCCGCCCGACTGGTGGATGAGGGCGGTGTTCTTGATGGTCTCGAAGATGGACTCCATGGAGTCTTCGACCGGGAGCACGAAGCAGGCCGATAGCTGCTGGAGCTCCCTGCCGGCGTTCATGAGGGTGGGGGAGTTGGGAAGGAACTCGAGCTGGGCCATCACGCGGTAGAACTCCCGCGCCTCGGCCTGCAGGTCCACCGCCGGGTCGTAGCGCTTCGTGGGCTCGGCCACGTCCTGCGCCACCCGCCAGAACATCTCCCAGGGCTCTTCGACAGGAATGCCGTCCTCGTTCTTGCGCAGGTAGCGCTTGCGCAGAACGGTGAGGGCGTTATCCGTGAACTGCGGGAGTGGGAGATCGGCGGGCAGGCTTGACACTGGCATTGCTCCTTCAGCGATGGTCATTCCTGTGACTCGAAGAGTCTGGTCTGTCGCGGGCTCTCGGCCGAGTCCGGCGCGGGGACGTTCCCCAGGAGAGATTCGATCTCCTGCACGAAGGAGTCCGCGTCATGGAATTCCTTGTACACGGAGGCGAACCTGACGTAGGCGACCTCGTCCATCCGGCGCAGCTTCTCCATGACGAGGGTGCCGATGTGGCGAGCGGGCACCTCCTCCGCGAGCTGATCGCGGATCTCTCGCTCCACCTCGTCGGCGGCCTGCCCGATAGCTTCCCTTGCTATCGGTCTCTTTTCGCAGGCCTTGGTCATTCCTATGATGATCTTCTCGCGATCGAAGGCCTCGCGGCTGCCGTCCTTCTTGACGACCGTGAGCGGCAGGTCGCTCGGCCTCTCGTAGGTGGTGAAGCGCCGGCCGCACGCGGCGCACTCCCGGCGACGGCGGACGACCCCGCGGTCGTCGCTGGTGCGAGAGTCTATGACCCGGCTATCTTGGTGCTGGCAGAAGGGGCACTTCACTGCTGGTAGTTCCCTTATGTTGTGTGGGCGAGGATATATACCATACTATATGTTGTGTGTCAACAACAATCGCGCCGAAACCGTGGATACGGCCTCAGAATAGCACACATTCGTTTGCGCGTCAAGGGAAAGTGCAAGTCCGGTAACGCTGTGCGCTGCCGCGGAAGTGTCGCACGACATGGCCCAGCGGGTCCGGCGCGGCTGGCAGGGGATTAGGCACGCGGTGTCGCAGCAATCTACATTCGTATGACGAGGGCAGCAGTTGCGTATCCTCTGTGGCTCGCGCCTGGACCAACACAGGAGGCAGGTAGCATGTCTCAGATAGAAGGTGGGCAGCCGTCGGACGAGCTGACAACGCTGAAGGAGCAACTTGATCGCCTAAGTGCTCGTGTCGAAGCCATCGAGCAGACGAGCGATGCGGCCACCAAAGCAGGCGAGGCCGCGTGTCGCCATGCCAGTGGCCTCATAAACGTGGTCCGATGGGTCGGCACGTCGATCATTCTGGTTCTCGGTCTAGTAGGCACTATCCGCTACTTGGAAACAGCTAGGATCGAAAGGCGAGCGGCGGAGGTGGTCGAGCGAGCGGAGGCGAGCGAGGTAAAGGTCAATCAGTTGCTTGAGAACATTGGGGGTTTCGCGGACAAGGTGCGAAAGGATGCCCGTCGCTTGCTACCCGATGAGCTGCCGAGCCACGTAACCGACGAACTTGAGAACCGCTACGTACTGATTCGCATAGCGTTCGAGTTCGCAAAGGCACTCGGTGCGCCTCTGGATGCCGATGACCATCGTATGCTAGGAGACTCTTACGTTATCTGGAAAGACTACGAGCGGGCCGTACAGGCCTATGATCGCGTACTCGAGATCAACCCTGATCATGCCCGCGTCCACTGGTCCAAGGGAGTGGCGCTGGTCGGACTTCGTAAGCATGATGAGGCGCTGGCATTATTCGATCGGGCGCTCAAGATCATGCCTGATAGGGCCGAGCTGGTATACAACAAGGGGGCTGCCCTTATGGAGCTTGAAAGGTGGGATGAGGCGCTGGCATCGTTCGATCGGGCCCTCGAGATCAAGCCTGACTTTGCCGAGGCGCACTACGAGCTGGCCTGCGCCTACTCGTATCGGGATGAGCCAGAGAAGGCTGTGAGCGCCCTGCGGAGGGCAATCGAGCTTGAGCCAAAGTATCGAGACATGGCGAAGACCGGCCCTGCTTTTGAGAACCTGCGCGACAATTCGGAGTTCCGCAGATTGGTTGGGCTGGATGACGGGGATTCCTAGGGCCTCATATCAGAATCGGTCCAGGGATTGCGCAGGTGAGAATGGGCTTGATTCGTAGGGCAGAAGCCCGTCTTCTGCCCTTTTCTTGAAGTCTTTGGCAGGAGGCAAGCTCCTGCCCTACCAACTGATGCCAGATAATTGTAGGGCGGCATGCGGAGATGCCGCCCTACAAGAAACGGCGGGATTCTTCGCCTTGCTCAGAATGACCGGAGAAAGGAGAGGCGGGAGCCCGCCCTTCGACTCCGCTCCCTTCGCTCAGGACAAGCAGAGGGGCTCTCCCCT
>DAOVEW010000393.1 GCA_030668755.1 Bacillota bacterium
GAGGGGCTGCGTCTGCTCTCCCGCGACCCTCGGCCCCCGCATATCGCCGCCTGGCTCGACGGACTCGTCGGGGAGGTGAGACGTTCCGCCTTCTCCTTTAGTCCAGCGACGGTTTCACGGATGATCGTCACCGGCGGCGCGCTGGCCACGCCCGGCCTGAGGGAGGCCCTGCAGGCCGAGTTCAAGGTCGAACCGATTCCACTGTCAGCGGACGAGGTGTTCCCCGGCAGCGACCTGCACGGCGACGGCCTGGAGGACGCAAATCGGTGTCTTCTGGCGATAGCCGGCGGACTGCTCGCGGTCGGGCACAGCGTCTGGACGATATCGCTGCTTCCCGCAGAGGTACTGCGCGCCCGCCGCGGCGCTCGCCTGCGGCGACTCGCGTTTGCCGGTGCGATGGCAGCACTGCTCGCGATGGCCGGCGGCTATCTCTTTGCCGCGCGCGGGGTCAAGCTCCGGAGCGCGGCTGCAGGCCGGCTGGAGGAGCAGGAGAGAATCGCCGACGCGCGCAAGGCGCAGATGGAACAACTGCGCGCCGAGCGGGACCGGCTCGGGGAACAGGTGGCATCTCTCGCAGAGGTGCGAATCCGCCGCTACGCGGCGCTCGAACTGCTGCGGGCTATCGCGCTCTATGCGCCGGACGAGGTCATGCTGACGAACTTCACGTTCCGGCGCGAGCAGCCGCTGGAGATCGTCGGCAAGGCGCCCAATGCCGCGCAGGTAGCCGACCTCCAGAACCTTCTGGCGGATTCTCCTTTGGTCAGAGAGGTGAGCCTGCGAAGCTGGGATCGCCCGACCGTGCGCGGGAGCACCGCGGACGAGGTGCGCTTCACCATGCGCGCACGGCTCTGGACGGAGCCGGAGGGGCCCGCCAGAGCGGCAAGGATCACGCCCTGGGGAGGCGCAGGATGAGGCAGCTTTCGGGACGAGAGAAAGCGCTCCTGATCCTGGGCGGGGTCGCTTTAGTCCTGTTCGTCTACCTTTTCGGCCTGCTGCTGCCGACTCTGGACACCGCGGCCAGGCTGGCGCGGGCCGAGGCATCGGTGAACGAGAAGATCGCGACAGCCGCGCGCATGTACGGCAAACGCTCACAGATAGAGCAGGAGATCTACGCCCTTCGCACTCAGACCGCGGAGTTGATGCTGTCCACGGCCGATGCGAGAGTGGCGGTGATGAGGAAGATAGATGCCCTGGCGTCGGCGTACGGCGTCTCGGTGACGAGCGTGCGTCCCGACGAGCCCGAACCGATGTCGGGGTTCGTCAAGTACCCAACGACGATAGAAATCGAGTCCGACTTCGCAGACCTGGTCCGGCTCCTCTACGAGCTTGAACAGCCGGACAACCGGCTCTGGGTGGAAGAGGTCAAGATCAGCTCCGGACGAGGAAAGACTGACGAGCTCCGGGCGACGCTGCAGGTCGCAGTGTACGCGCCGCGCACGGAGCGTGAGGAAGGCAATGCCGAAGCCTAGTCGCCGACACATGGTGATGGCGGTGTTGCTGCTGGGCTCTGCGGGGTTCCTGTTCTACTCGCTCCACAGCGTCGGGCTGCCGCGCAGCGGGGGCGCTCGGGACACGACCGGCGCGGGCACTTCACCGGAGCAGACGAGCGCGAGCGACGCCTCCCTCATGCCGGCCGCGCCAGACGACGTAGACTACGAGCGCTACAGAGCACTCGCACAGCGCAGTGTCTTCTCGGAGCGTCGGCGCGTGAAGACTCCGCCGAAGAAGCCTGAGAAGCTGCCGGAGCCGCCGCCGTTCAACAAGCCTAAACGGGAGGAGTCCCGGAGCACGATGCCCGATTTCACGGGCTGGTCCTATGTCGGTTATGTGGTGATAGATGGGACGAAGTTCGGAATCGTCCAGAACGAGAGCAACCAGAGCTGCGAGTGTCTGCCCGAAGGCAAGAGCTTCCTCGGGGCCAAAGTGGGGGATGTTACGCGGCAGTCGATCGAGTTCAAGTCGGGGTCACGTAGGAGCACGCTCAGCCGCATCCGCGATTTCCCGGTCGCCCCGCTGGACAAGGGCGCCACGGCCGCCGGCGGGCGGCACGAGGCTCGGCGGCGCTAACCGGTGGCCGGCGGAGAGCGCTGTGAGGAGTCGGTGGCAGACACGGGGAGGGGCATGGAAGTTGCGGCGATTCGACGGGGATAGGAACGACTTAGCTATGACGAAGATCAGTGCAGCATGGCTCGCCGACGGCGCGCCGAGAAGGGTGAAGGCGATGAATCCAGCGCTCCGAGCAGCCTGGCGAGGAATCGTGGTCGCCGTGGTCGCGGCCTGCATCACTGCGTCGGTCTGCACCGGCGCCGAGGTTAGGTCTCTCGATAGGCTCGGCCGAAGGAAGCCGCCGGTCCGGCCGAAGCCGTCGCAGGCGAACGAATCACCATCGGTGACACCCGGACTCACCTCCAAGCTGGAAGTGGTCGCTGGGCCGGGAGGTGCCGACACCATCGCCATGGACTTCTATGGCCTGGACATCGACCATCTGCTGCGGCTCCTGAGCGAAACGGCACAGGTGACTATTACCCGGTCCGACCAGGTGACGGGCCCAGTGACGGTAATCGCGCCGCAGCCCGTGTCCATCGATGTCGCTTTCCAGATCGTCAACTCGGTGCTCCAGGTTCGCGGTTTTACGATGATTCG
>DAOVEW010000225.1 GCA_030668755.1 Bacillota bacterium
CTCATCGTAGGTGGGGAAGCACAGGTCGATGCGCATGCCCTTGATTGCCCCGCCGCGATCGGCGGCCACTGCAAAGCCGTAGCCCGGTATGTAGAGTCGCGCGCCCATGGGGATGACGCGGTCGTCTACGGCGACAACGCCCCTCCGAGCCCTGACGCCGGTCGCGGTGTAGCCGGTGGCCCACCGGCCGCAACTGCGGGGTCCGGGCTCGTAGGCGGTCGCCTCCATCATGAGCGGATGGCGCCGGTCGCCGCCTCGGGTCGGCGTACCGTGGGCGCCGCGGAGGACGATAGTATGGGTGGGCTCGCGGATCACCTCTTCTGCAATAGGCGCGCGCAGCGTCTCCTCGCCATCCTTCTGCCAGATGCGCACGACGCGTCGAAGCAGGCCTTCCTTGCCGCTCAGCAATACCTTTGTGAAGCCGGCGGGCCTGTCCGCGTCGGCGAGGACGAGGGTGTCTGGTGGAATCGGCTCCTCCTCGACGATCTCTCGACAGGTCACTCGCGTGATCCGGATCACCATGCCGTCGGTGAGAGACGTATCGGGCGAGGGCTCAGAGCGGTCGAGAGGATCCAGCGCGATGTCGAGGGTCTCCAGCAGATCGCCGACCGTCCGCGCCTTGGTGGGCAGCTCGCAGAACTCACCGCCGGCGAAGACGACCACTTGCACGGCCGGTGCCGACGCGGCGGATCCCTGAGAATCTGCCGGCGCTCCGAGCGACCAGCCGACGCAGCCGAAGGCGACTAGCAGCGCATTGACGCATATGCGCATGTTTGCTCAGCCCTTGCGTGCCGCTGTGGCGCGATATTCCTCTCGCATGTCGCGGCCCCGCCAGACGGTGCCGTTCGTGCCAATGCCGACCGTGAGGGAGTGCTGGGACGGGCGCTGCGGCCAATGATGCGTTGCTGCTTGCCGGTGCGGGTGAACCCTCGTCCTGGAGGGGCCTGCTACTAGTATCATATCTCGGCTCGTTCGGTCAAGCACTGTGCTGTCTTGGGTGTGACTGCAAAGCCTGGGTCCGTAGCAGCGACATTCTTGTCGCGACCGTGTCGGCACAGGAATCTGCCTCCTATAGGCTCTCGCTATCCAAAGCGCCCAGAGAAAACGGTCACACCCCCTGTCTTGCCATTACAGAGGCTGTTCGCCGAGAGGCGCACTGGGCTGCCCCGGAGATGGCCTAAGCCCCCTGAGCAAGGTCAGTCGGCCGCCGTCCGAGACAGCCCGCTGCGGGCGACAGCTATTGTGTACAGAGGGGTTATTCCACAACTGACCGGCAAGTGCGCGGGAGGTGGGCGTGGGCGAGATGCCGAAGCATGCGCTTGTGTTGACCAAGTTCTGGCGGACGTTCAAAGGGATGTCCCTGCTGCTGGCCCTCGTCCTAGTGACTGTAGCGCCGGCCCTCGGCGCCGAGGCGAAGCAGGAGCTGGACCGCTACGGGGGCTGGCGCCAGATGCGGAGCGCCGCGACGGGATGGTTTCGTACCTGGCGGAGTGGCGGCCGGTGGTGGCTGGTGGACCCCAGCGGGCACCCATTTCTCAGCATCGGCGTGAACGGAGTGAGCCTGCGCGCCGGAGCTATTGGCGACGCAAAGAGGAGCCCGTACGGCGACGCGGCGCTGCGGAAATGTGGGAGCGAGAACGCGTGGGCGGAGGCCGTGGCCGCGCGGCTGCGGGGATGGGGCTTCAACACGCTTGGGGCGGGAGCCGACGCCGCTGCGCGTCGGCAGGGGATTCCCTATGTCGTGATGCTGGACCTCCTGGATGTCGTTGAGCGGCGCGAAGGGCAGGTTGTGCCGGATGTGTTCGATCCGGCCTATGAGACGGCCGTGCGGCGCTCGGTGCTGCGAGTGTGCCGGCCTCTTGCAGAGGACCGGTATCTTATTGGATACCTCACCGGTGAGGACCCGGGATGGGGTGCTGATCCGCGCAGCAGGAAGATGCTCCTTGCGCAGTTCGTCGCGCTCGACGACCAGGCGCCTGGCCGACGATGGCTGCTGCGGTTTCTGGAGAATCGCTACCTGAACGTGCGGGAGCTGAATGCAGTATGGGGGACGGGATATGAGTCGTTCGAGCAGGTGGGGCGTGTGCCCCAGGTGGGGTCGAGGATACCCGAGCACGATGTAGACGATTTCGTGCGCGCCCTGGCGCAGGAGTACTTCCGCATTGCGCGCGACGCGATTCGCTCTGTGGATGACCACCACCTGATACTGGGGTGTCGGTTTGCGGGCCGTGCGCCGGGCCCCGTGTTGGAGGCCATGCGCGGCCATGTGGACGTGGTGTCGCTGAGCGCCGACGAGGAGCATCCGCCCACAGCCCACTTGCGAGAGATACACCGCATTGCGGGACGCCCGGTCCTGATCGCGGAGTTCGGCGTTTGCACGCCCGCGGGAAACGCCCCCGGTTTGGCGGGCGCCGAGGAGGACTGGGGCAAGCGCTACGAGAGATACGTGGCCGAGCTGCTGGGCCTCCCGATGGTGGTGGGTTACCATTGGCTCCACTATGCGGACAAAGAGCCCGATCCCTCGGCTGCCGGCCAAACACCCTGCGCGCTCGTGGATGCTGCAGACGAGCCCTATGCGACGTTCGTCGCCTCCGTGCGCCGGGCAAACCGAGCGGCCTACTGGATGGCAGCAGGGGAAGCGCCGCCCGCCGATGCGGAGCCGACAGCGGATGGAGGGGCCCCCGGCGAAAGGTGAGCCGGGCGTAGTGAACTGCGCCGAATCGCAATGTCGAGCAGGCGCGATGGTGCCCCGGGAACGGCGGGGGGTCCCGGGGCACCTTCTCCCCCTGGCGTAGGAGGGAGGGCGGCTATCTTGTTTGGATCGGGCTGCCGGCTCTGGTATCGCCGTGTGTGTCCCAGGCCCTGTCCCCTGGGATGGGGGGACGGCGCTTCCGCGACGGGCCCCTCACTGCTCCGATCCACACTATTAGACGCAACAGAGCGCAAGAGGTTCTTGGTGTTCGACGAAATTTCTGCGACTATTGTGGGAAGAAATCGTTACAGCCGCGTGCCGATATAGTAATTCATTGCACGTCAGGCAAGGCGGGAGATTGTGATGTGAGCGCTGCGGTCATCTTGGTGAACACGAATCGGCTGCGGCCGGCCGTGGCCCCGGTGGGCCTCGACTACGCGGCCGACGTGCTCCGGGCACAGGGGATGGAGGTGGGGCTGGTGGACCTGTCCTTCGAGGAGAACCCGGAGGCGGCCATCGCGGGCTCCCTGGCCAAGACGGAGCCGCTGCTGGTGGGGCTGACGCTGCGGAACACAGATGACTGCTACCTGGCAAGCGCCCGGGACTTCGTGCCGGAACTCGCGCAGATCGTCCGGTGCGTGAAGAGGCACACCGACGCGCCGGTCGTGATTGGCGGCAGCGGCTATTCGGTCTGCCCGGAGGCGATTCTCGGGGTCAGCGGGGCGGAATACGGCATCGCCGGCGATGGCGAGGTGCCCCTGACGACGCTGGCGTCCGAGCTGGTCGGGGATGGCCAGCTCTGGCGCGTGCCGGGGCTCGTCTGGCGGGAGGACGGCGCTCTCCGCCGGAACCCGTCGTGGCTCGGCCCGCTGGAGGGGCTGCCGGCGCGGGAGCGCGCGCTGGTCGACAACGAGCGCTACTTCGCGGAGGGCGGCCAGGCCGGCGTCGAGACGAAGCGCGGGTGCGACCGCCAGTGCATCTACTGCGCTGACCCGCTGGGCAAGGGGAGGCGGGTGCGGCCGCGCAGCCCGGCGCAGGTTGCAGACGAATTCGAGGTGCTGCTGGCGAGCCGGATCGATCACTTTCACTTGTGCGACAGCGAGTTCAACATTCCGTCCGACCACGCGGCTGCCGTATGCGAGGAGCTGAAGCGGCGCGGGCTCGGCGCGCGCGCGCGGTGGTACACCTACGCGACGCCGGCCGGGTTCACGGTGGAACTGGCGCGAGCGATGCGCGAGGCGGGGTGTGTGGGCGTGAACT
>DAOVEW010000008.1 GCA_030668755.1 Bacillota bacterium
GCATACCGACGGCGATTCCGGCGTAGGCGACCGCCCTACGGGCCTGCACGACGCGCCGGGAGAAGCTGCCGCGGCGGCCGGCGTCGGCGGCGCTGGGGACCACATCTTTGACGCCCTCCACCTCTTCGAGCTGCCTGGCGACATCGGGCACGTTGGAGGGGCTGGTGACGTGGACGCGAACGCGGTCGGGCAGGGGATTCTCCAGATCTTTCAGTTGCGTGCTGCCGGCGAGCTGGTTCTTGAGCCACTCCCATCCCTCTTCTTTCGCGACGAACTCGGTTTCGCGCACGGCCGGCCATCGGGAGATCTCCTCCGCGACGTGCTCCGCCTTCTCCCGCGGGAAATCGCGCTCGAAATAGCCGGATACTTCGAGAGCCCGGCTCATTTCGTCGGTCCAGACACGGACGTCCAGCAGGAAGAGGACGACCGTGCCGAGCACGAGCAGGAGGACCGCGACCGTAGAGATGGTCGCGATGGCGATGAGGCGCTCGCGCCTGAGGTGGAGCGCCGCCTCGCGGCAGACGAAATCAATCGCAGCCCAGAGCATCGGGATAGTGTCCCTCGGGGGTATCGCTCACGATCTCGCCGTTGCGCATCGCGACGACGCGGTGCCGCATGGCGTTGACGACGGAGGGGTCGTGGGTGGCCACGATGACTGTGGCGCCCTCCTCGTTGGCCTTGCTCAGCAGGTCCATCACGTGTGTTGTGGAGTCCGGGTCGAGGTTGCCGGTGGGCTCGTCGGCGAGCATCAGCGGTGGGCGGAGCGCGAGGACGCGGGCGATGGCGAGGCATTGCTGCTCTCCGGACGAGAGCTGGGAGGGGTAGTCGTCCACCCTATCGAGGAGGCCGACGGAGGCGAGGGCCTGGGGGACGCGGCGGAGCACCTGACGGTAAGGCGATCCAGTTGCGTGGAGCGCGAAGGCCACGTTCTCCCATGCGGTGCGGGGCAAGAGCCGGAAGTCCTGGAAGACGACGCCCACCCGCCGGCGGAGCCGGGCGACGTGTGATGGCGAGAGCCTGGCCACATCCCAACCGGAGACGAGCACCTGTCCCTGGGTGGGCACCTCGTCTCGGTAGAGAAGCTTCAGCAGGGTGGACTTGCCGTGTCCGGTCGGGCCCACCAGGAAGACGAACTCGCCGTCGTCTATCGTGAGACTGATGTTAGACAGCGCCTGGAGTCCGTTCGGGTAGGTGACGGTGACGTCTCTGATCTCGACCGCCGCGGGCATGGTAGCGGATTATAGCCCAGGAAGACGAAGAAAGGCAAATGTGGGGCGTGACCGCAAACAGCCGATCCCGTGGGAACGACATTCCCTTCGACTTCGCTCAGGGCAGGCCCGTCGCGATTCCGTCGGCACAGGCATATGCCTCCTTCGCCCGCTCGCCGTCCAGCGGGGCGTGACCGCAAACAGCCGATCCCGTAGGAGCGACATTCTTGTCGCGATCCCATCTACGCTCGGTTGCCGTCCAGGCACCCACACAAAACGGTCACACCCCAATCGCGCGACGAGTTGCGCCCAGGAGTGCCACAAGCTATAATCCGCTGAGATGGACGGCTGAGATGGACGGCTGAGATACGCGGCACGGGCGGCCAGCGCCGCGACCCCCAGGGCTCAGAGGGGGGAATCACCCCAGGGACCGCGCCGACCACGGCCTGCCGCCTACTCCGCGAGCCAAATGGCTTCGCCCTGCTCGTCGAAGAGCGTGAAGCTCGCCTTGTCGATCTCGTCATCCATCAGCAGTAGCGCGCGGACCGCCACTTCTTCGAACGCCTTTTCGGCCGCATCCCAGACCTCCTGATCGCTGCCCTTGCCCCCGGGGAGCGCCTCCGGTAGCGGTACCATCTTCCCGCTCAGGAGTTGCACCGACGTAATGCCGGCGTGGACCGACATTGAGATGCGCGGAGTCTGATGCTCGTCAGTGAGTGTCAGGTTAACCGGCCCCATGTCAGACACTGCGATGCCAGCCCGGGCCTTTCCGTTCTCATCACACAGGGCCACGCCCCCGCCCGCGAGCTCGGTTAGGCCGAACTCCGCCCGAACCGCGCCCTTTTCGTCGACCACCTCAAACTTCTGCGCGCGGATCACCTGCGGCGCGGACACCTTCTCCTGCCCCGCGGCCCAGGCCACCGCCGCAACCGCGACCAGCAGACACAGTACCGCAATCACAATCGCGCACTTGAGTTTCATCTTCTTCGCTTCCTCTCTCTCCGTGGGAGTCGTCGAGAGTTCCTTAGTCCTGCCATCCCAACCCGCGCATGATCGCGTACGCCAGCGCGATGCTTCCCATGAACCAGCCAATGCCCACCACCATGCGAGCAATCCACCCCCAGGCGCGGTACCACCAAGGATCAAATTGATCGGGTGTAAGCCCTACGGTGAATGTTGTGATCAACGCTGCCCCGGTAAAGCCCAGCACGCCGAAGGTGACCACGTACTCGCGCCACCCCCAATGTGGCCCACGCTCCAACTCATTCATATCCCTCGCCTCCTCTTGTTCCTTTGGGGGATTGGCGATCATCCGGGCGAGCCCAAAGCGCAGTCTGCTCGCTAGAGTTCATCACTGCCTATCCCAGCCGCCACCGCAGCCACCCAAGATAGCAGCACGAGACAGATCGTGTGTGCAAGGAACCCCATGTCCCACCAGTTGTAGTGTTTGAGCATGGCTGGGAAGAGCCAGGTAAGCAAGAGGCTGGCAACGAGCCACCGCCGCCATGGTGTACCAAGCTGATAGGGGCGCACATGCACATCACAGAGCTTGGCATATTCTTCGGGCATGACCGGCCCGATTGAGTCGATTAACCGGTGGCCCTCCACGGCCTTCTGCCGCCACCACGCAACCCACCCGTGTCCCAAGGCGAAGAACCCTGGTATGAGCAGGAGCAGCGGCCAGACGAGCCGTAGCGTGAAGAGGAACGGATGCTCGGGGTAGTCGTCATAAGATGGCCTGGAGAGTTCCCGGTACTGAGCGACTGCAACTAAGCAGACGAATACGGTGCCCAATGCCCAAGCCAGTGCCTTCTCTCGCTTGGCTCGATCCACTCCCTCGCCTCCTCTCGCCATTCCCGGACGCGCTCCGGCAGCGCCACCTCCAGCGCGAGCAGCAGCTTCGAGTACCAGCGCCAGTGTCTCATGAAGCGCCTTCCTGCCGCAACTGACGTCGGCGAGCTAGTTGGCCCGCTGCTGCTCGCACCTTCCAGTCAAGATCGCTACTCCTCGACTCGCACCAGTCATCCAGAGTCTCCCATAGGCTATGGCCGGCGACCAGTTCTCTGTCTTGTCCAAGGTGAAGATAGACGTACCAGGCACGCGCGTCAGCCCTTGCGGCGCTAACTGTCAGGCCAAGGCTCCGATACTCCTCCGCCTCTTGGATAATGGCCTCCACCATCGCCACCACCTTCTTCTCGTCTAGTTCACACTGAGCGGCGCCGTTCTCCTCTGCCATGCCTCGCCTCCTTGCCCTCGCCCGGGCGCCTAGACTTCAGTCCCCGTCATGTCGCTTCGGCTCCCCATTCTGTGCGTCCATCCATTGCTCCAATGTTTCTGCCCGTTTCCGTTCTTTCCGAGAGCTGACAGCAGCTGTCGCTTTGCGCCACGCCCACCAAAGCAGACAGATGAACACAACCCCACGCAACAGCGGCCGAAGCAACTTGTAGAGACCAAGCATCTCCTCCGACATGTTCGGTCTTCCTTCCCGGCGCACTAGAGTAGGGGAGTAGCAGCGCGGTAACTCAGCGGGGAGGCCCCTCTGCCCGGCAAGTTCGCCAGCTAGCCCCCGCCTCCTCTGGCTACTTCCGCACCCGCTCCGGCAACTTCATTTCGGCTGCCAGAGGTGTACCCCTACTGTAACGGGTTCCAACGTTCCGCCGGGGGAAGGCAATCGCGGGGCGTGACCGCAAACAGCGGGTCCCGTAGGAGCGACATTCCCTTCGACTTCGCTCAGGGCAGGCCCGTCGCGATTCCATCGGCACAGGAATGTGCCTCCTACGCTCGGTTGCCGTCCAGCCATCCACACAAAACGGTCACACCCCAATCCCGCGATGAGTTGCGCCTGGGAGTGCGACAAGCTATAATCCGCGGGTTGGCGCGAGGGGTGCGTGGGGGCGGGGGAAGAGGTCTCATCGCCGGAGTGAGAAGCCTACTACCAGGACGAACGACTCTTTCTTTTCGCGGCGCGCTGGCGCTGTGCGCGCTCTCGGGACTGATGCTGGCGCTGTCCTTTCCGCCGGCCGGCCTCTGGCCGCTGGCCTGGGTGGGGCTGGTTCCGTGGCTGGCGGTGCTGCGGCTGTCGGGCCCGTGGGGCGCGCTGGCGGGAAGCTGGCTGGGCGGATTCGTCTTCTTCGGGGCCCTGCTCTACTGGCTCCACCTCTTCGGCATCTCGGTGTGGTTCCTGGCCTGCCTGCTGCTCAGCCTGACGCCGGTGGTCTGGGGCCTGGGGGTGCGGTGGACGGGGCGACTGGCGCCCGGGGCCCGTCTTGCGGCGGCGGCCGCTCTGTGGTGTGGGGTGGAGTGGGCGCGCGGGCTGGGCAAGTTCGGGTTCTCGTGGGGGTGGCTGGGCTACAGTCAGAGTCCGGCGGAGTTCGTGCTGCCCGTGGCGCGCGCCGCGGGGACGCTGGGCATCTCCTTCTTGATCGTGCTGGTGAACGCCGCGCTGGCCGACTTGTTCGTGGGATCGGGCGAGCGGGAGCCGCGGGGCCGGCGTCTGGTGCGCGCCGCCGTGACCGGCGGGGTCGTGGCGCTCTGCCTGCTGGCGGCGGGAAGATGGGCGGCGCACCAGGGCGGGCCCCAGGGGGTTCGCGTCCGGGTGGCGGTGATCCAGGGCAGCGCGTGCGGTCCGCTTCGTGCAGAGGAGGTGAACGTCCCCCTCACGGCCGAGCAGACGCGGCGGACGATGGAGATCTACGAAACGCTGACGACGCGCGCAGGCGGAGGGCGGCCGGCACTGGTGGTCTGGCCGGAGAGCGTGCTCGTGGGCGCGCCGGAGGAGGATCCTGCTGTCGCGGCATGGCTGGCCCGTTGTTCCCGCGCGGCCAACGCGTGGCTGGTTGCCGGGGGACCGTACCACGATGACCGGGGCCGCATCTACAACTCGGCCTACCTGTACGCTCCCACAGGCAACCTGGTGGCGCGGTATGACAAGGTTCAGCTCGTACCGTTCGGGGAGTATGTGCCGGGTCGGGAGTGGTTGCCCTGGTTGGAGCACTACCACGTTCGGGATGTGGACTTCGCGGCCGCTCCCGTCCACCGGCTGCTCCAGGCGGGCACCATGACGCTGGGACCGATGATCTGCTTCGAATCCACCTTCCCGCAGATTGCGTGGCATCTGGCGAGCAGGGGTGCCCAGGTGCTGGTGGTTATCACCAACGATGCCTGGTTCGGCCACACGGCCGCCGCCGCACAGCATCGGCAGATCGCGGTGCTGCGAGCAGTGGAGACGAACCGATGGGTGGTCCGCGGAGCGAGTACGGGCATCTCGTCCATCATCGCACCCGATGGCCGCATTGTGGCCGAGGCCGGTCTCTACGAACGCGGGGTTGTGTCGGGAGAGATCAGGCTGGCCTCGGTCGAGCCGGATGAAAGGCCTACCGGCCCCCTGTTTTGCTGGTTGATCTTCTATCTTGCGGTTGCTTTCCTGATTGCGCCCGCCGCCCTTCCGGCGGGCGGAAGTCCGGATCGCGCAGCTCGGCGAAAGGCTGCCCCGCGGCCGCCCGCGCCAGCAGCTCCTCGAAGATGGGAATGTGCCAGAAGTAGCCGGCCTCCGCGGTCTGGTATTCGATGATCACGCGGTCGGGCTTGACCCGGAGGCGGCCGCGGAGGTCGCGGTCGGGCGTGCGGATGCCGCGCACGCGGACGGGCCGGCCGAGTGCGCGGGAGAGCGCCGTGCGCCTTTGCTCCAGGTGCGGCGGAAGCGGCTCCGTGCTCATAGAGCGTTACTTGTGCCCGCGCCGCGCGGTTCCTCTTGTGTCGGGCGGCGGGCTGTGGTAGAATACTGCCCTGAAGGGGTCTCAGGAGGTCTGAGAACTCATGCAGATGGCGTTTCAGGTAGTCCAGCTTATCGCGGCACTCGGGCTGGTCGTGCTGACTGCGGTGACGACGACCAAGAGCGAGCAGTCGGGCACAGGAGGCATGGGCTGGGGCACGATCGGTGGGAAGAGCTCGTCCACCATCGCCGGGCTCGAGGACCAGTTGGGCCGAATCACAACGTACGTTGCCGTGGCTTTCCTCGCGGTGTCCATGATCGTCGCGGTATTCAATGCACGGACTTAGTGGACTCGGCGCCCAGGTGGCGGAATTGGTAGACGCGCTGGCTTGAGGGGCCAGTGGCCGTGAGGCCGTGCTGGTTCAAATCCAGTCCTGGGCACCACATGGTCCCTGCGAGAGCGTGAGGACCGGTCGGCCGACCTGCGTCGGCGGCCGGTTACCCGCGTCGGAGAGATCACCGCCGGGCCGGCGCGCGGGCAGCAGTGGGAGCGAAGACCCATGCGTGTCTTCATTGCGACCGATCTCGAGGGAGTGGGCGGCGTTCTGCTGGACAGCCAGGTCGGGGGCGACTCGGCGGAGTACCAGCGGGCACGGCGCCTGCTGACTCAGGAGGTGAATGCCGCCGTAGAGGGCGCGCTGGCCGGCGGGGCGAGCGAGGTGGTGGTGGACGACGGGCACGCCAGCGGGTTCAACTTCGTCTACGAGGAGCTGCACCCGCGCGCTCGCTGCCTCATGGGCCGGCCGCGCCCAGACTGGCTGGCAGCGCTCTCGGAGGGGTTCGACGCAGCGTTCTTCATCGGATGCCATGCGATGGCCGGGACGCAGGGCGCCGTGCGCGACCACACGATGTCGTCCGCAAGCTGGCACAATATGTGGGCGAACGGCAGGCTCATGGGGGAGATCGGCCTCTGGGCCGCGCACGCAGGCCACGGCGGCGTCCCCTGTGTGCTCGTGAGCGGCTGCGAGAAGGCCTGTGAGGAGGCCAGGAGCCTCCTACCCGAGATCAGCACGGTGGCGACCAAACGTGGGGTCTCGCGGTATGCGGCGCTGCTCGAGCCGGTGGAGACAGTGCGGCAGAACATCCGGGAGCAAGCGGAGAAGGCGCTGCCGAAGGCGGAGACCATCGAGCCGTTCCGTTTGGCAAGCCCGGTGGAGATCAGGATAGAGTTCAACTTGACCGGGCAGGCCGACGCGGTCAAGATCATCCCCGGCCGGGAGCGGATAGACGCGCGCACCATCGCCTACCGGGGCGAGAACATCCTCGAAGTGATGCGGCTGCTCTGAGAGATGCCGCAGCGCCCGGCTTTGGAAAAATCCAGGTTACATGGTACACTTCCTGTGGCGAGGACCTGGAGTGCTGTGGGGGCCTAGTGTGGAGGGAGCTGCGGTGAAGCAGTCTGTCAGTGCGCCAGCGGCGGCGATCGTGTTGCTCGTGGGGGTGCTGGGATTCTTCGTTGTGTTTAACCGCGCGAAGCTGGCGCCTGAGCCGGAAGCCCCGACGGTGTTGCCGTGGGCTCCGCCACTGGAGCCGGGGGAACTGCATCGACTGCGGCGGGGGCTCCTCCCGCTGGGCGTTCGGGTCGTGATGCCACCGCTGCCGAGTGACCGCTTCAAGGGGGTGCGCGTGGCGTTGATTGCGGCGGAGAGCCCGGCGGCCAAGGGCGGGCTGCAAGCGGGGGATCTCATCGTGAGCTTCGACGGCCGACACATGCCATACCCATATGCTCTCACGGGATTGCTGAGAAGGGCCTCTCCCGACAGGACGTACGAGGTGGTGATCGTGCGGGCCGGAGAGGAGAAGACACTCCAGATCACAGGGATCACGCCTCTGCCCCTGGAGGAGCAGATCAAGTAGCTCTCAGGAGGGGGCTGCCGGGCGAGGTCGAGGAGGTCGGGAAGATGAGAGAGAACGGTCAGCGACAGGACGTCGCGTTCCTGGCGCTCGCGGTGGCGGTGTTGGCCGTGGCTGTGGCCTTGTTCGTCGGCATGAAGCTAATGCCCAAGAAGGCAGCGCCGCCGCCGGTGGAGGAAGAGACGGAGAAGGCGGCTCCAGCGGAGCCCGTCCAGGAGACGAAGGAGGAAGCGAGCGACCGCGATCCGTTCCGGGCGCAGGTCTCGGAGGGGGCTCTGCCCCACGTGGAACCGAAGGCGCAGTTGAAGCTCGTGGGCATCGTGACTGGGGCGGGCACTCAGCCGACGGCGGTGATACATGCCGGCACGCGGCACTACTTCGCAAAGGTCGGCGGCCGCGCGGGCGGATACACGGTGGAGAGCATCGGCTCGAACAGCGCGGTGCTCGTGCGCAACGGCGGCCGCGTGACGCTGAGCCTGCGTCGCCCACAGCCGGAGGAGTAAACGGCACAACAGGAACCTCACAGCGAGGGATAGCCCATGAAACGAGAACCGGAGTTTCCGGTAGTCTACGCGAACCTGGCCAAGATCACGCACGTTGCGCTGGAGTTCCTGATGGATTTCAAGCGCCTCGGGCCGGAGAACCGAGACGTGGAATCGGCCCCGACGCTGGTGCGGGTGGTCTTGCATCCGGTCATCGCCAAGGCGCTGCGGGATGCCCTGGTGGAGAACGTACGCCGCTACGAGGAGAAGTTCGGCGAGATACCGGCGCCGCCGAAAGGGACGGGGCCGGTGGTGCACTGACCCCAGCGCAGGTGCGGAGAGGGAGGGGCCGATGAGTGACGAGAAGAGGGAGGACCGCCGACGCGAGCGGCGTTGCCCGAGTTGTGGCGGCGCAAGCATGATTCGGGGTTGTCGCGTGCCGGGAGTGCAGCTTCAGATCGTGAAGGACGACGGGGAGAGGCTGAGTGGGCTGATTGCGCTGTATTCGGACGTGTGCGTGGAGTGCGGCCTGACGAGCTTCTACGCGCGTCGAGGTGAAGTTGCCGAGCAGATGCAGGAGCTAAGGGGCGAGGAGGAGGACGGGCAGTCGGAATGAAGCCGAGGATGCGGTCCTGGATTATCGCGCTGATCGCAGCCATCCTGTTCGTCGGGGGGCTGTTCTGGGTGCGCGCGAATCCACCCGCGGGTGAGCCTGACCCGCTGGTGGATGCCCGAGACCAGCTGGTCGAGAGGCTGGGGCTGGAGGTGGCGCTGGAGGCCGGGCCCGGGGGCGGGCTCCGTGTCGAGGGCGTGCGGCCGGACAGCCCGGTGGATCGGGCGGGCATACAGGTCGGCGACCGTCTGATGGCGTGCGGCGATCGGTCGGTGTGGCACGTCCACCAGCTTGTGCAGTTCATAGCAGAAGATCTGGGGGTCGCACCCGCTGTGTCGCTGATGATGGAGCGTGACGGGGTCTACTGGAACGTGCTCTTAGGAGGGCGTCCGCGGGCGATGCGGGAGGCGGTCGGGCGGGGGTTTGCGCAGCGGGTCAGCGCACCCGTGGCATGATGACGCAGGCCGCGTTTGTCTACACACCGAGGTTCAACGACTACGATTTCGGTCCCGGCCATCCACTGAAGCCGATTCGGGTTGCGCGCACCCATGAGCTGCTCCGCGCCTGTGGTCTGTTGGAGCCGGCCTCGGTCTCGGTGGTCAAACCCTCAGTCGCAGATGAGGGTGCCGTCGCCCTCGTCCACACCCGCGAGTACATCGACGCGGTTCGGGCGCCGAGCGAGGGGCGCTCGGTCCGCCGGCCGCTCGAGTTCGGGCTTGGCACGATCGACAATCCGATCGTCGAGGGGCTCTACGAGGGCAGCGCCATCATCGTCGGCGCCTCAGTGCTGGCGGCCGATCTCGTGATCGATGGCAAGGCCGACGTTGCCTTCAATCCTGCTGGGGGTCTGCACCACGCACATCGCGCGAGGGCGGCGGGCTTCTGTGTGCTCAACGACTGCGCAGTAGCGATCGCTCACACGCTGAAGCGGTGTGGAGACGGCACGAAGGCAGTCTATGTGGACATCGATGCGCATCATGGCGACGGCGTGCAGGAGGCCTTCTACGACCGGCGGGACGTGCTGACCATCTCGCTCCACGAGAGCGGTCGGTATCTGTTCCCCGGGACTGGGTCCGTGTCGGAGATCGGCGAGGGCGAAGGGAAGGGCTTCTCGGTCAACGTGCCCTTCTCCCCATACACCCACGATGAGATCTACCTGTGGGCGTTCCGCGAGGTCGTCGTCCCGCTGTTGGAGGCCTTCGAGCCCGATTTCGTCTTCACGCAGCTTGGGGTGGACACCCACCACACGGATCCGCTCACCCACATGTCGTGCACGACGCGTGGATATATGGGTGTGGTGGAGGAGATAGCGCAGCGGGCTCCCCGGTGGATCGCTTTCGGGGGCGGAGGATACGATGTGACGGCGGTGCCGCGCGCCTGGACGCTGGCCTTTGCGCGGATGGCCCAGCTGGAAGCGCCCCAGCGCATCCCCGACTCTCAGGCGGAGCACTACGGCAAGGCCGAGAAGCCGATTCCGCTGCATGACGCCGAGACGCCGGTGATAGACGAGGACTGGGCGCGCGTGGCGCGCGAGTTCGCTGAGGAATCGGTGAAGGAGATAAGGGAGCGGGTGTTCGAGTTTCACGGGTTGGGGGAGGGTGATTAGGGGGTACAGGCGGAACAGGTAAGTCTCGGTCGGGGCCGGGCGAGAGTGCCCGCGCTTCGGCGGGGCTTTTTGTTTTGTGTTCTGGGAAGGGCCGATGGTCAGCGATCGAGATTACATCTTCTTCGACGTAGACGACACCCTGATCGAGTGGGTGACGAGGTGGGACGATGCGTTCGTAGAGGCGGCGCGGTCGGTGGGTGTGGAGGTCAGCCCGGAGCGCGCGCTGCAGGCGCTGGATCATGCGATTGCGATTTTCTACGAGGAGTGCGTCCGGGAGCACCACGCGCACGGCGATCTAGAGGCCTTCTGGCTGGACTATGACTCCCGCGTGCTGGAGATGCTGGGCGTGGGAGACCGGTCGCGGGAGGCGGCCGCGCGGGTGGCGGACCTGCTGGCCAGGCCGGAGGCGATGCGGCTGTACCCCGAAGTGCCCCAGGTGTTGGAGTCGCTCTCTGCGGGCGGCGCGCGGCTGGGAATCGTAACGGGGAGGCCGCGGGCGGCGCCGGATCTGGAGAGGCTGGGGGTGCTGCGCTATTTCACCCCCGTCCTGGATGCATTCTCGGTGGGAAGCGCCAAAGCGGCGGGGCGGATGTTTCGCATAGCGGCCGAAGCCGCCGCCGAGAGCGACCGCGTCGGCTGGCATGTGGGCGACACCTACGACAGCGATGTAT
>DAOVEW010000399.1 GCA_030668755.1 Bacillota bacterium
GCATCAGCCCTTGCTTCGGCTTGCAGAGGTCCGCCAGCGCCTTGGGCAGGCCGAGATCTTCGATCGAGCGGATCTCGAGCGGGACCACACGCAGGACCATGGCGTACGTGTTGCGCTGTACATAAACGTTGCAGCGAAAGCGCGCGACATCGGCCAGCGTGAAGGCCAGGTCTAGCTCGTGATAGTCCTCGAATGCCTGTATCTGGTCCTCGGACATGATCGAGTGGGCCAGCGCCTTCGTATCCTCGGCCGTCAGTGCAGGCAGATCGGTCGGCACTACACGCCCGTGAACCCGCAGCGCAGGTGGCGAGTCTGCCTTGATGAACAAGTCCGAGGCCTGGCTGTCAACGGCAAAGCGACAGAGCTGCTCTAGTTCCATTGGCTATCGCCTCCATCTCGCTCCCGCGGTCTGGGCTTCGCCCATCCGCTGCCGCCGGCTTGCTAGCCACGCCGGGCGTCACCTACCACCCGCCGCCTAGCGCCGAACACCCATCCCGAGAGAAAGCCTGTTGGCAGACCTATGAGCACGGCGGGAAGCAGGGACACCGCCCTCGGTCGCGGGGGCCTTGCTTCTTCCGGCGGGACAACTGTTCCGCTCTTTCTTTCCACATCGTACTCATATGCTTTCATACGGTTGACCAAAGTGAGGGCAAATCCGTCCGCTGTGGCGTCAGTCGGCCCGCTGAACCGGAAGTCGTCTCCGAGGATGAACACCAGTCGCATGTGCGTCCAGGCGGGCACCGAGCGGATTATCAGCCCCACCGGCAGCATCCCCGTTCGCTGCTCCACGAGCCCGGGCGCCACGAGCTGCGCTCCGGTCGCCAGACGGCTCGATCCCCTCTGCAGCGGGCCGTCCTGGATCACGAGGTCCACCGGCTCGGCTCCCACACGGGCCAGCAGGTTCTCGATCCCCGCCCTCAACTCGTTGTGGTCCACTGTCCGGGAGTAGCTGAGAGCCACCTGGGGCGGGCCGCCAGCGGCAAAGACGAGCACGGTCAGGTCGTAGTCCCGCGCGGATGCTTCCGCCGCGGCGGCCGCGGGCTGCAGCGAGGCGATGAGGAGCGGGGACAGCAGGAAGGCCGCGAATGCCGCCCAGCGCGGACTCCCCCCAGTGACTGTGGCTTTAGCGGCGACCATGGCGACCCCTATGACAACAGCACGCCGTGCAGCGTGCTGAAATGCAAGACCCAGTCATTGCCGGAGCGCTGATGGTGGAGCTGGCGGGATTCGAACCCGCGACCTCTTCCATGCCAAGGAAACGCGCTCCCACTGCGCCACAGCCCCACCTGGAATCTGCCTCATTATAGTATCGACACATGACCGTGTCAACCCTATCAACCGCCTCAAGGTTACATAGTTCCGGCGGTGAACGAGAGAGAACTGCTCAATGCGCGGCGTTCCGGCACCCTCCCTGAGGCGGGCAAATGTGATCCCGCCTAAGCGGGGAACCGTGAGCTTGGCGGTCACTTGACAGGGACACCGCGCGCCACTATAATTGCCGCCATTCCGCGTGCTTAGCAGCATCTCTCTCGGGAGGTGGTTCGCAGTGAAGGGGATAATCGAGCGATCGCCGCACGCAGCCGACGCGCCACCCGGGGAGCACTCCGTCTAGCCAAACTGTTAGTCCTACTGAAGAGATGACTCGGGGCCGTGGGCGACAATACAGCCCACGGTTTTTCTTTGTGCTCGCGCATGAGATAACGGTCTCTGGGCGCCAACGAAGGAGGATGTCGTGGCTGTCCGAACGCGTGACCTGACTCGGAACTGGAGACGAGGGGACGCAGAGAGGCTCGCTCGCTTCTTTAACATCACCGGGCGCGGCTGGCCTGGGGGAGGCTGGGACCCGCAAACTCCGAGCGATGCGGAGCGGCGCGTACGCGAGCGCCGCCTTCTCGGCTGCTTCGTCGCGGAGGTCGGAGAGAAGATCGTCTCCTTCTGCAGCCTCAGCGCAAAGCCGACCGAGATAAACCGCGCGTACGTCGGGCTGCTGACCGCGGACCCGGAGTTCCACGGACGGGGCTTCGGCAAGGCGGTGCTACTTCGGGCCATCGAGCGCGTGTACGAGCGCGGCATCGCCCGGGTAGACCTGCACACGTGGCCCGGCAACATGAAGGCCGTCCCGCTGTACAAGAAGTCTGGTTTCATGTGGTCGCCGGAGTCGAGCCAATGGGGCGTGTACATGCAGAACTTCACCCCCGCGGCGAGGCGCAATCCGATCGCCCAGGAGTACTTCGCGAAACACGATTGGTACCAGACCATGAAGCGGGACCTATCCCTGACCCCCGACGACCACAAGCGCGGGAAGGTCAGAGTCTACGAGTACGAGTGGGAGGCGGACGGGGACCGACTCCGCATGGTCTACGACCGCAACTCCTGGAGCCTGATCGAGATGGAGACGAGCGAATTCCTGGTCGCCTGCTCTCTTGCGGACGAGAAGCTGATCGCTGGCGTGCCGCAGCGAGTGGCCTGGCGCATCGTCAGCCATCGCGATAGGCCGCTGGACGTAGTGCTCGTGGCCAGGGGTGACGAGGGGCTTACACTGGACCACAAAGAGCTTCTACAGGTCCGCGACGAATGCGAG
>DAOVEW010000104.1 GCA_030668755.1 Bacillota bacterium
CAGCCCCATCGTGGTAAAGCTCTTGTGCACGTCCAGTCCTACGTACTGCATCTTCGGTCTCCTCTCTGTGTCAGGTGTTTGTGCGTCAAGCACCTATTTCAACACCCGCAGGAGGAGACCGTCTTATGATAACCCTACAGGTTACCGCCGGATGAGCGCCTCGTAGGTGTAGGTGATTTCCTGGCTCTCGCCGGGTTGGAGCTCAATCTTCCAGGTCAGTTGGTGAACCGGATTCATGCGGCGGAGGCCGCGGGCGAGGGCTATGTCTTCGGCCTTGTGTGAGGTATGTTTGACCTCACCGGAGAGGGTCTTCTCGATCTCGAGGGATATCTTCTCCGCCTTGTAGTTGGTGATGTTGAGAGTGCCCTCCAGGGAGACGCGGTCGAAGTAGTTGCCGTATATCCGCTCAGCCTCCCGAGTGCGCTCGACCTCGACCTCGGTCTGCTCTGCGTTGACGCTGATGGCCTGGGTGATCTTAACGGTGGATTCGCCCTCTGGAGGAGTGTACTTGAGGGTGTCCTGGCCGATGATGTTGCCGTCGTTCATGAGCTGCGCAGGAGCAGTGGTCCAGGGGACCGCCGTGGTGTTGGTCAAGCGGACGCTGTGCCAGACTTCCTCGGGCTTGTCGCCTTCCTGTTGTCTGCGGACTCCGTACCTGTCTTGCTCGTTGATGTAGTCTGGTATCTCCCAATGGTAGAACTCCGTGTATGGGACGTTCTCGGTGAAGAGCGGGTAGTAGCCGGTTTCGTCCTTTGCGAGCGTGACATCTTCGAGGGGATAGAGGAAGAGGTCCTCGGCGATCTGGCCGACCGCCGCGGCGCCGTAGTCGGGCATGGCAGACGACGCGCCTCCCCCACCCCTACCACCTCGTGTGAACTCGGCGCTCTGCGCCATGACGTTGGCCATGACAGCCGCGCCCCCCATCTCCGAGCGCCCTCGGGATAGGGAGCGGAGAAAGGCCGCCAGGTCCTCCTTCTTGGCCATGGGGCTCAGGACGTCGGCGAACTGGAGGTTCGGAAAGCCGGTGATGAGGTCAACATGGGCTTCCTCCAGGTCTTCGGCCTCGTTGACGATGAGGGCCTTGGCGGTGAGGCGAGCATCCTTGGGGTGGGAGATGTCGAGCAGGTAGCTGGGGGCCCACGTGATGCCCTTGGCAAGGTAGGAGACGGAGAGCCAGTCGCCGCGCTGGGCGGCCGCGAGGTTGGCCCGCACCTCGACCCTCTTGATCTCCCTCGTGAGGGTCGTGGAGAAGTCGGGGGAGGTGAACTGAACTCGGCCGTAGGTGGTCGCGTCGAAGACACTAAGGCCCAGGTGAGTCTCGAAGAAGAGGAGGGGCGATCCGCCTCCCTCATGAGGCGAGTCCTGTCCGGCCGAGGGACCCATCTGGTAGGGATTCGGCTGGCGCGCGGCGCGGGGTCGCGGCGGCGTCATGGCGACGATGGTGCCCAAGAGCCCACCGCCGTCCCACGGATTGCCGAGCACGGCCTCCCGGCCGATGTTCGCGCGAAGAAGCTCGATGAGGCTGCGCGCCGGAACATCCTCTTCGAGGGTCACCTCGCGGGAGATGACGCTGTTGAGCTTCGCGCTCTCGGGACAGCTCACCCAGAAGGTGCCGTGGGAGGGGGCCGCGAAGGGGCCCAGGATGACGAGTTCCGCCTCGTCTGGGAGCGTGCCCTCGCGGACGAAGAAACTCAGCCCGTTCTTGAAGAGAGCGACGCGCTTGACGCGAGTCTGGACGGAGGCCGGCTCGGCGGCTTGCGCCGAGACTGTGGAAAGGGAAAAGGCGAGGAGGCAGAAGCATGACACAACGCAACCATAGGCTTTTTTCATCTTGGTGTTCCCCCTTTGCTGGGTTCAGGTGTTAGACACACCTGGCGGGCGCAACGTTCCGGCGTCCGAGAGCAGCTTCCGGTTCGAGTGCTCCCTTCCTCTAACCGCCTTGGAGGTTGGGCGCATCAGGTGCTGCTTGTGCGCGCGTAAGATGTATGTTGCTGAGGTCGGGGGTGGATGTTATACTCGCGTTGGCTGAAGGCCGATCAGGGAATTAGCATGAAGGTTGAGGTGGCCGTCAGGGTTGCAGCAGCGACGCTCTGTCTGCTGTTCTCCGCCGTGCCTGCGGCGGCGGACACTATGGTGGTGAGGGGACATCGGGTGGAGTCGCCGAGGGCTTTCATCGAAGAAGGCGATGAGGTATACGCGCCGTTCCTGGCGGCGCTGAAGTACCTCGGCGCCGAGTACGAGATCAGCTCCGAGGCGATCATCATCACCACAGGAGATGAGCGGCAGATCGTCATCGCCCGCGAGCGCGCCGAGGCGACCCGTGATGGGGTGCTGCGCGAGCTGCCCGGGCCGCCGAGGGAGGAAAGGGGGGTATTGGTGCTGCCCGCCAAAGCAGTGGGGTCGCTGCTTGGGTGCGCGGTGCGATGGGCGGAGGAAACGCGGACGCTTTACGTCTACCCGTGGGTGCGGGAGTTCTCTCTGGCAACGCTGCGCGACCGGCACCGGCTGACGATAGGGGCAGAGGGGCCCATCAGGTACGAGACGGGCGAGCTGGACAATCCCCCTCGGCTATTCGTGGACCTGATCGACATGGACCTCGCGCAGATTCCGTCGGAGGTGATGCTCGAAGGGAGCTACCTGAAGGGAGCTCGCGTCCATCAGCACAGCCTGGCGCCGGCGCCGGAGGGCGAGATCACGCGTGTGGTGGTGGAATTGGAGGAATGGCGCGAGTACCGCATCCGGCGGAGCGAGGACAAGCGGACTCTGGAGATTGAGTTCCCGCTGCCGGAGGCGGTGGAGCTGCCGCCCGATGTGCCGCCCGTCATCCTGACGGGGTTGGAGTTCCAGCGGATTTCATCGCGGCTGGCCGCGGTGAAGCTATCGGTGTTCGGGACGCCGTACTGCACGTCCCAGCGGCTGGACGAAGGGGGGGTGCTGTGCGTGGAGATCGCAAATGCCTCCAGCAGGATCGAGCGGCCGTTCCTGGAGCTGTCGGATGCGGTCGTCCTTGAAGTGTGCATGGTGGAGGCGCCGGAGAAGCCGGGCACGCAGCGGCTGATGATACCATTGCGGGAGCCCGTCGGGCACGCCGTGGTGACGGAAGACGGGGAGCTGCAGATTCTGCTGGGGAAGTTCGCGCTGGAGGAGCTGAAGGTGGTCGTGGATGCAGGGCACGGCGGGCACGACACGGGGGCGGTCGGGCGTTCGGGGCTTCAGGAGAAAGACGTGAACCTGGACATCGCGCGTCGCGTCTATCGCATGCTTCAGGCTATGGGCGTCGAGGTACGGATGACGAGGGTGGACGACAATCCGCTGAGGCCGTGGACGCGGCGGAACCATGCGCAGCACCGGCGGGAGCTGGTGGCGCGATGTGATGTGGCCAATGAGATGGGCGCGGACCTGTTCGTATCCATCCACTCCAATGCCCGCGAAAGGAATCCGATGGACTGCCGCGGCACCGAGACCTATTACCGGAAGGCGGACAGCTACGCTTTTGCTTGTGCGATGCAGGAGGAGATGGTGAAGACGGTGCGGCTGCCGGACGGCGGGGTGATACGACACCCGAAGTCTATCATCGTGCTCTACAGGGCGCAGATGCCGTCGGTGCTGGTGGAGGTGGGCTATCTGAGTCATCCGGAGGACGAGGCGCAGCTTGCGACACAGGGGCTCCGCGATCGCGCGGCGCGCGGGATCGTCAACGGAATCCGACGGTACGTGGAGGAGGGAGGACTGCTGCCGGAGTTGGCGCGGAGGGAGCGGGAGCGGGTGAGGGAGGAGGCGGCCCCGAAGGTCAGCGGGCACTAAACAGCTTTGCGTTCAAACATAGAGGTGTGCTGTAGGGCGGGCATACCTATGCCCGCCAGGCTGGCATGAGTATGCTAGCCCTACAGTTCGCCGTCGCGGGTTAGTCCCACCGCGCTACTTGGGGCCCAAGCCCGGAGATACCGAGAACGCAATGACCCTGTACCTCCCGTAGGAGGGACATTCCTGTCCCGACCATCTCCGTTCCCAGAACACCACCACCACCATAGCAATCCAGCAATTTCCTCACCTTTCTCCATCTCCTCTTGCGGAGTGTTGGACTACCGGCAAGAGGCGGTAACCCGGGCGGCCCCGTTCCCGAACGGCTTCACGCTGCGGGTGTGACTTATCTTTCTAGGTCGGAGGAGGACCGCTTTCCTGCTGTCATCCTGAGTTCGCCGGAGGCGGACGAAGGATCCATTGATTGAGGGGTCCCTTATGAGAATGGATTCTTCGGCTGCGCCTCAGAATGACACCTGAGCGCGCAACAGAGAAACCTATCGGGCCGACCTAGACTTTGAAGTCACACGCACCACGCTGGCCAGACCTTGACCCTGGGCGGCCTCCAGCTTAGACTACCCGCAGACCGGCGCAGAATGGGCAGCGCCAAGGGAGGGGAGGAAGATGAGCAGAGGCAAGTGGGCTATGATGACTGTGGCGGTGTGTGTTCTGGCGGCGGCTGTGGCGGTGGCCTATGCCGCGGGGACGCAGGCGGCCGTGCCGGTGCAGGAGGTGGTAAAGGCGCAGAGGTTTGAGCTGGTGGACGCGGAGGGGAAGGCGCGTGCTGTGCTTGCCTTGAAGGACGGCGACCCCGGGCTTGTGCTGCTGGACAAAGACGGCAGGCCGCGCGCTTGGCTGGACGGGGGGAACAGCGTGTCGGGCCCTGGCCTTAGGCTCTACGACGGAACCAGCTTCTTCGCGCGCTCTGAGTTGACGCTGAGGGGCGGAGAACCGTTCCTCCTGCTCTATGGCAAAGATGAGAGGGGCTGTGCTGCTCTGAGCCTGGATGTAGTCGGCGTACTGTCGGGCTTCACGCTCCCCGACAAAGACGACAAGCTGCGCGCTCTGATGGGTGTGGAGGGCGAGATGCTGGGCCTCACACTGCAGGACAAAGACGGCGAACTGCGCTCTGCGCTGGTACTGGTGGACGGCAACCCCCGGCTTCTGCTGCGGGACAAGGAGGGCAAGGTCATCTGGGGCGCGCCGTAGGAAGCGCGCCTTCTGGCTGTTGTTCAGGTGGTGTGCAGAAGAGCCGACAGGTGGTAAGACTGGCGGTGAGGGAGATCGCGCTCCCGCGGCCAAGACAAAGGGAGAAGGGCGCGGCATGACCCACTTCTGCTACCTGTATCCTATAGCGCAGCCCGAACTCCTGCCCCTGGTTGATATGGGGAATCCTGGTCTATGGGCAAGGAATCGTGAGAATTGACCCTGCATACGATGATTGGCCATCTGCTTACCCTCCCGATTGGGAAGAGAGGTGTAAGGCTATTAGGGAGCGAGATGGTTACAAATGCCGTGACTGCCACAGGATTGGATTCGCGTCAAATCTGCAGGTACACCATATGCTTCCGTTGTCCCAGGGCGGGACACACGACCTCAACAACCTTAGAACGCTGTGTCCGAAATGCCATGCGACTATGCATCCTCACTTGATGGCCAAAGCCGCGCTGGAGAAGGGGGTCCACAGGAGGAAGGATACTCTAAAGTGGCAGCACCGACAGTACGAGCGAGATAGACGTCTTCGTGAGGCTCAAAGAGGTGTAGGTTATTCTCGACAGGTTAGAAGACCGGTCACGGAGATGGAAAGAGCGCCGGTCACGGAGATGGGAAGAAGGCTGCCATGCTATGCTTGGGTGTTGATCGGGCTTGC
>DAOVEW010000172.1 GCA_030668755.1 Bacillota bacterium
GCCTCGACAGGCCCGGGCCGGTTCGCAGCCCTGACCCGTACTTCACCCTGAAGCTCGGCGAGGCCGAGGTCTATCGGGACGCCAAGGACCACACGCTGGCCTACTACCGCCCGATCCTGCAGCTCGGCACCCGCGCGAACACGCCGCTCGCAGAGGGCGTCGGCGATCTCGCCTCCGAGCTCGACGGGTTCCGCTTCCGCTACTACAAGTTCGAGTCCGGGGGCAGCCCCAAGTGGGCCGACATGCAGGTCATCATCGTGGCCCAGCGCCCCGAAGAGGCCACCCTCGAGAACGTCCAGGAGCGCTGGCCGCAGGTCACGCGGCTCATTCCACTGCCATTCACGCTCGATGCTTCGACCACCGCGCGCATGACCATTCCCTATCCCCCGCGCGCGGTTGCTTTCTCACAGCTCGAGGCCTCGGGGGGCACCGATGACCGGCGCTGGTACTGCTTCTCCACCAACACCCATCCCACGCCGCCCGGCCTCCTCACCGATTCCGACAACGACGTCCTGAACGAGGGCAAAGCGCGGGACTTCGCCGCACTTATCACCTCCGACCTGGCCGACATGCCCTCCTTCCAGCCCAAACTCGAAGTCCGCGGCACTTATCCCGGCTGGCAGGGCTCCTCGCCCCTTCTCCGAACACTCGCGCCCGCGCTCATCGCAAAGCCGGTCCACCTCGCACCCGCACCCGCCACCAAGCCGAAGCCCAGGCCCCGCCCCAGCCGCGGCGTCCTGCGCCTCCCGATGAAGCTCGCGGGCGAAACCATTGCCGCCGCCGGCTCTCTGACCATCAGAAGGGCGCCCTCTCGCGCCGTCCTGACCCCCGCCGCCGCGAAGCCATCGGCCGCAATCACCGCTGCACCGGCCCTCATCCGACCGGACCTCGTCCACGTAATCGGCAGGCTCAGGCCCCGCAAGGACATAGACTACACATACTCGGCCGACCAGGGGCTGACAGCGACCATTCCAATCACCTACGCCAAGGCCGCCATACCGCACTACGACTACTACTTCCTCTCCGATTCGGGCCGCTTCGGCGGACCCTACTTCGAGCCATCGACCCTGCCCGACCGACCACAGCGCGCGCAACCGCCTGAGGGCTTCTCCGGATACTGGTACGAGAGCCACTACCTCGGACGCCGCCTGGTGTGGCCCGCTCCGAGAGCGCTTCGTCTCTGCTGGAACGTCGAGTCCGGCCTCCGCCCATCCTGCCGCTTCTCCCTCTCCAGCGCTGAGGAGGGCGCGCTGACGGCCCACATCTCCTACGACCTCTATCCGGACTTCTCCACGCGACAGCTCTCCGCCGCAGTCGAGAGCATCGCTGCCCAGACCGGCGAGCACGTCGAGCTTCTGCCATTCACCGATGTCCTCGACGCGAACCAGATATCCCTCGAGTCCGGCAATCCGACGCTTCGCGACCTTCTCGCGGCCAAGCAACTGGCCATCACCAAGCTATCGCCCCAGCACATAGACGACGCGTGGTTCCGCGTCACGGTGGAGCTGCCCATAGACGACTGGGCTGCGTTCACCCTCTTCATGAAGCTCGGGGAGATCGGAACCTGGGACTTCGGAGTGCTGACCGGCGCTACCGCGGGGATGGGCGAGAAGGTGGTGTTCGAGCTGAACGCCGACCTTCTCCAAACCATGGGGGGTCCCGCCGTCGCAAGCCTCGAAAGCTACGACGACGCCGACGGCGGCTCAGAGGTCGTCGTGGACAACTATGGCCTCCAACCCCTCGCCGTCGAAGGACTGCGCTTCGTGCTGAGGGGCGAGGAGCCCACAACCGCAGACATCTGGTTCGACGGCGAGGAGGTGAATCTGCCGGGCGTCGGATCGGCCTCCTCCTTCGACCAGAGCGAGGGCGCCGGCGGCAGCATCGCCGCCACCATCACGGTGCCCGAATCGGCCGAACTAAAATCGCTCATGGACACCGGCCGATACGACAACGTGACCGTCGCGCTCACACACGACATGATCGGGCCATCCACTGACCCCGAGCACGCCGGCGGCGCGGACCCCGACATCCTCTTCAGCTTCCTCCGCTCCCTGTGCTATCAGTACATCGGAAGCTCGGATCTGATAGAGGTGCCGGTCGCCCCCGCGGAGTTCAGCCAGTGGGTGGGCTATCGCAGCGGCCGCATCGTCGTTCGCTTCCAGGGCTTCGTCTACGCGGAGGAGCTCGACCTCTCCGGCCCCAACTCCGTGACTATGCGCCGCCTGCCCCGAGAGGGCGCTTACGCCTTTGCAGGAAAGCCCGGCGATGCCGATACGCTCGAGTATCGCGCGCTCTTCGTGAAGGACGACGGCGCCACCGTCTACCTGCCACCCCAGCCGGAGGGCGAGTCCAACTGGCTCACCGGCGATATCAGCGGGATCAATCTCGATATGACTCAGGCGCAGTAGCTGCCCGACCCGCGCACCCGCCGCCTGCACGTAAGCCAGAGACGCGCAGAACCCCGCGACACCCCATGTGGCCGCGGGGCTTGTGGCAGCCTGCCACTCTCTCGTGCCGGGTTACTGCCGCATCGCCGGCTGGAGCATCTCGTTCACCGCAGACACCAGCTCTTCAACCATGCACGGCTTCGTCAGGTATCGGTCGGCGCCCGACATCCAGCCCCATAACGCAGTCGCGGCGGCGGTTGCCCGCGTCTCTTCTCATACGCCTGCACGAGCCTTGCGACCAGCCTTCGCGGGCTATCATCGAAGACAAGTTTCGCACCGGTCCTTTTGGAGACAATCTGGACGATATCGTCAACGTGGTCCGCCACGCCTCCGGTGCCCTCCAGCACGCCGATGACCTTCCCCTCATCGTACGCGATGGCGAATTCGCCCAGAGTGCCAGAGCGCCCCCCGACGAGGATGACGATGTCGCACGACCGAATCCCCGTAACCTCCCGCCCCATCAGGCCATCCCCGGTGTAGATCAGAACGTCGAACTCCCGATACGGCGATCGATATCTGCGGATGTGCTCGTGCAGGTCGAGCGCTGGCGAGATCCCGACCACCATCCCGCCCTCTTTCTTGCAGCCGGTGACCGCGTCATAGGGCAGGCCGGGGCACGCGCCCGTAACCATGATGCAGTCGTGGCGTGCGATCTCACGCCCGAGCTCGTAAGCCTTCTCGCGCACTTTCTTGCTTATACGCCCGCCTGCCGAACCCATCACACCTACCTGGACCTTCAAAGCTCAATCCCTCCTTCGTCTCTGCCTCGCGATTCGCCGGCCGGGCGCTCCGCACCGCGCGAGTGTCAACCCAGCCACCGCATGCTTTCACCTGTGCGTTACCCCACCCGCTGCGGCATTTCCCATGACGGGAGGCGGAGCAGGACCGCTGCCCCATCCGACGAAGCCACCCAGAGGAGTATCCTCGATGCCAGAGCTTCCCGAGGCCGAGACCATCCGCTGTCAGCTCGAGCGAGAGATCGTCGGCAAGACCGTCCGGCGGCTCGAGGTTCACGACGCGCGCGCGGGCCGCGAGCACAGGTCACCCAAGGAGCTCGCCTCCCTTGTCGAAGGGCGCAGGATTCAGGGGGTCGGGCGCCGCGGCAAGGCGCCCTTGCTCTTCCTCGACGGCAAGAGGCCGACGACGCTCATCTTCCGGCTCGGTATGACCGGTCTGCTGCGCGTCGTCCCCGCAGAGGCCCCGCTGGAAAAGCCTACCGCGGCTACCCTCGTGCTTTCCGGCGGGAAGCACCTTCGCTTCCTCGATCAGCGCAAGTTCGGCGGCCTGATCGCTCGCCCCGGCCACGATGTCAACAGCACGCCTGACTTCCGCGACTATGGCCCCGAGCCGCTCTCCGACGACTTCACCCCCGAGTATCTCAAGGACATCTTCTCCCGCCGAAGCGCCAAGCTCGAGATGGTCCTCATGGACCAGCACGTCATCGCCGGCATCGGCAAGATCTGCTCCGACGAAATCTGCTTCCGCGCGGGCATCCGCCCCGCCCGCAGCGCGCGCCGCCTCACCAAACCCATGTGCGAGCGCCTCTGGCAGGCCGCCCGAGAGGTCCTCTCCGAAGGCATTGCCTGCCGCGGCTCTTCCGCGCGCGACGAGACATACCTCGACGTCTACGGCGTGCCCGGCAGCTTCCAGGACCGCATTTACGTCTACCAGCGAACCGGCGAGCCGTGCCGCGTCTGCGGCACGCCCATACGCCGGACGCGACTACCCGGAGGCCGCGGCATGCACTGGTGTCCCGAGTGTCAGAAGTAGACCCAAGCGAATCTCGTGAGCCCCGTCGCAGCTGGCATCGAGCGCTCTAGTACTGCGGCGGAGGCGGAGGCGACAGCATGATTCTTGTGGGTACTTCAGGCTTCAAGTTCGACGACTGGAAGGGCGCCTTCTATCCCCCGGAAGTGAAGCCGAAGGACTGGCTCAACTACTA
>DAOVEW010000016.1 GCA_030668755.1 Bacillota bacterium
TCGGTATAGTGCTGGTTCAGCAGCAAGGCACCGTGGCGATAAGAGATCCAGAGCTGGATGATGAAGCCGGCGATGATTGAAATGGCGATCCCAATCCACAGGACGGTGTGGAGGTGGCGGCGGCGCAGGCCCACCGAGTCCGCGATCTTCTGTCCGTCCATCATGCCCTGGAGCGTCAGACCGCGCATGTCGCCCGCAAACGGATTAGTGGCGAAGATGATGGAGGTCAGGTTGCGGGGTCCCAGTAACTGACGCCGTCCGAACATGCCGTAAACATCGAGGGGGGTGAAGATCACCTCGGTCATGAGCAGACCGCCCTCGGCGGTTGCCCGCGTCATTACGACCGCGATGACGAGCAGGTAGACCAGCAGCTCCATGAGCGCGAGCCAGGGGGACAGGCCCGCCAGGTGGTACCACAGCGCAGCCGCGACAACGACGATGGCGAGGCCGAGGAGCGCGGTGCGATACCTCATCATCTCCTCTGAACCGCCCCCGCGTCGGATTGCGTGGAGAAGCAGCGGGCGGGCGAGATAGATGAAGTAGCCGGCGAGCACAAAAAAGCCGCCGGCCTCCGCGCTTGCGAGATAGAGGCTGGTGTCGGCATGGCCCGGGCGCTCGAGCGTCATGCCGAGTTTGATGAATATCAGCTCGTGCCCCTTGGCTGCAAAGAGGTAGAAGAACCAGAAGCTGAAGAGCAGCTCTTTGGGCAGCAGGAAGAAGAAGCCGATCGCGGAGAGAGGGATGTAGACCCGCGTCGTGCTCAACGCGTTCCAGGGAGGCGCTCTTAGCAGCCACTCGTGGAGGTCCCACATGAGCCGGATCTGGGGGACGTCCGGGCTCAAGTTATGCCATAAGTTGATGAGGTGTATGATAATGGGAAGCGCGGCGCCCAGATAGAGCAGCTTGTTACGGTAGAATGGCCCGCCTTCTTCGGCGCGGAGCATCTCGATGGGAAGCTGTGCGAGAGGAAAGCTGAGCCTCTCGTTGTCGGACCACTGCGGGCGGAGCAGCGTCGCGATGCAGATGAATGCGCCGAATATGAGCAATACCACCACACACCAGTGAGCGAGCGGGGCCAGCCATACCGCCCAGGGAATCGGCTCGCCGTGGTGCAGGCCCTCGTAGAAGGCAATGACGAGAGGCTGACGCGGGGGGCCGTCGGGGTTCCACGGGATGAGGTGGGTGGGCAGATAGTCGAAGAAGATGTTCTCCCAATCGTTTGCCGGGTTTGCGTAGTAGTTGACGCTCATCAACAGGCCGAGGAGACGGGGAGGGGCGCCGCGGGAGGAGGTCATCGCACTGAGCAAGGACATGACGTACACGATGGCCAGCTCCGGAGGTGTGAGCGCCCAACGGGGACGTAGCGCGCGCACGATACGGTTCCCGAGAGTGATGAGAACGAACATCCCGAAGGCTGCAGGAGGGAACTGGAGGATACCGATTGCGATGTTGCGGACAACCTGCTCCGCCCACGCAGTGACGAAGGCGACCAGCACGGCGGCGGCGACTCCGACGACGACGGCGCGGAGACTCAGACCGGACAGATGATGTGGACGATTCCGCTGCATGGGCAGTTCCGCGTATCGGGTGCCTTCCTTACAACTGGACGGACGTTCGCCGTCTTCCTAGCGCCCCCTCTCTCCAGCTCGGCGGGCCCCCGATCTGGGCGTACAGTCAGTTCAGCCATCTGCCGGGCCTGTGTCGCGTGCGCTCACCGTCGAGCATGGTCGGCAGCCCATTGCAGATGACGTGAACGATGCCGCGCGGCGGCTGGGCGGGATCGTCATAGGTTGCAGCGTCGGCTACTTGGGCGGAATCGAAGACGCAGACGTCGGCGTGATACCCGGGCCGGAGCAGGCCTCTGCCGCGCAGGCCAAAGGTCTCCGCCGTCTTGCCCGACATCTTACGAACCGCCTCCTCCAGGCTCAGCAAACCGAGCTCGCGGCAGTAGCGGCCGAGCACCCGCGGGAAAGTGCCCCAGAGGCGTGGGTGCGGCTTGCCGGGCGCCGGTAGGCCATCGCTGCCGACCATCTGGGTCGGATGGACTATGACGGCGCGCACGTCCTCCTCGCACATGTGGTGGTAGATCCCCACCGCCGCACCGCGGCTGAGCGCCAGGAGCTCGAACAGGATCTCCCAGGGCGGCCTCCCGGCCCGTCCTGCAATCGCCTCCAGAGTTTCTCCCTCCCACTGCTGTGCGCCGGACGCGTATCCGACGGCGATCCGGCCCCAGCCGATCCGCAGCGACAGATTGTCCCAGCCTGCGATGTGCTCCTCTCCGGCCAGCGACGCGGCCCCAGTGTGCGGGATCGGCCACCTTGAGGTGGGAGATGTGCACGTGGGCCTTAGCTCGCCGGCCGATCGCTATGGCCTCCTCGATCGACTCGGCGAAGCGGTCGCACTCGTTTCTCACATGGAAGACGAGCCGTCGGGGGCCGGCGAGCGCGGTCGCCAGTGACGCGATCTCCTCCGCCGGAGTGAAGCAGCCCGGCGCGTACAGCAATCCCAGCGACATGCCGATGGCGCCGTCCTCGTAGCACTCTCTGACCAGAGCTTGCATGGCAGCGATCTCGCTCTGAGCGGCGGGCCTACCTTCGCTGCCGACGATGCTGAGACGTACGGGCCCGTGGGGGATAAGCGCGGCGACGTTGACGGCGGGGGCACGGCTCTGGAGAGCACCGCGGTAGTCGCGGAGAGAATCGAACAGATGGCCCACTCCTTCTGCGGCGGAGGTGGGGAGCAAGGCGGCCATCGCCTCTTGGGCCTGTTCGCTGCGCGCGGGGAACGGGCCCCAGCCGCAGTTGCACACCACCTCTGTTGTGACGCCCTGCGCGACCTTCGGCCCCGCGAGCGGGTCCGCCAGCAAGTCCATCTCTGAGTGGCTGTGGCAGTCAATGAAACCGGGCGCGACTGTGAGCCCTGCTACGTCGAGCACGAGGTCGGAGCTGGTATTCGTGAGCTCGCCGATGGCCGCAATGCGACCGCCGCTGATGGCCACATCGGCGGTGAAGGCCGGAGCCCCCGTGCCATCGACCACTGTGCCTCTGCGGAGAAGGATATCGTGCATTTGCGCACCTCAGGTCAGGGGTTCCTCTGGTGTCTCAGGGCGACCTCTACGCCGGAGGTTCGCCATCGCTGGTTCCAGCGCCTCGCATCGTCGCGCCGCCGGCGCTGCCGTCTCGCCCATGGTCTCACATTGTGACACTCGCAGGGAAAGACATGGTCCAGCTCACGGCGTATAGACTAACTCATCCGACATTTGACATCTGGAGGCGCGCATGCAGTATCGCGTTCTGGGAAAGACAGAGCTTGAGGTCTCGGCCCTTGGCTTCGGTACGATGAGATTCAAAATGGTAGATGGTCATGTTGACCAGGATCTCGCAATCGCAGCACTTCGTCGCGCGATGGATCTCGGCGTCAACTACATTGATTCCGCGGTGGGGTACTGCAATTCGGAAAGCGAAACGGTGATAGGAAAGGCCATCAAAGGTCGTCGCGACCGGGTGATCGTCTCTACTAAGTACCCGCCCTGGGGTAGAACCTTGAAGGCCGACGACTGCCGCACGATTATCGAACAGTCGCTTTCCCGCATGGACACCGACTATATCGACGTCTACCACATGCACAGCCTGGACTGGGAGACGGCACAGAAGGTGCTGGCACCGGGCGGCGCGGTCGAGGGCGCGAGAAAGGCGAAGGAGGAAGGACTCGTAAAGCACCTCGGCTTCTCGTTTCACGACGACCCGAAGCGCATGGTAGAGATAGCGGAAGCCTGTCCCGACTTCGAGGTTGTGACGTGCCAGTACAACCTGCTGGATCGCTCCAACGAGGAGAGCATGGCATCTGTCCGCGAGAGGGGCTTGGGTGTGGTAGTCATGGGCCCCGTTGGGGGCGGCCGCCTGGGATATCCGTCGGAGCGGCTGGCGGAGGTGCTGCCGGGAGAGACGAAGAGCAGCGCTGAGATCGCCCTTCGGTTTGTGCTCTCGAACCCAAACGTCAGTGTCGTGCTCTCGGGGATGAGCACCGTCGAGATGGTCGAGGAGAACGCAGCGACCGCCAGCCGTGAGGAGCCGCTCACGCCGGAGGAACTTCGGCACATCGAGGAGATGCTGGAAGAGAACAAGCGGCTGGCCGACCTCTACTGTACGGGCTGTGGGTACTGCATGCCGTGTCCAAACGGCGTCAACATCCCCGAGAACTTCCGGCTCATGAACTTGCATCGAGTCTGGGGCCTCACGGGAGCGGCGCGCCAGTGGTATCGCCGGTTCGACGACAGCAGCGAAGGCAATCGGAGCGCCGCCGCCTGCGTCGAGTGCGGAGAGTGCGAGCCGAAGTGCCCGCAGCGCATTCCGATTATCGAACAGCTCAAGGAGACGCATCGGGTGCTGGGGGAGGAGTGCGAGGGAACACGATAGCGTTCGACTTCGGTGTTGCCCTCCACGCTCGGTGCCCGGTATAATGACGAGCGCTGAGCTGTTATGGAGCTTCGCGCACTCATGTCATCGGACGTCGCGCTGTGTCCGCTCGGCCCGGTCGGCGGGCGGCATCGGGTGTGGCTGTGGAGCGCGCTGGTCGCCGCGGTGGTCGTCGGTCTCACCATTGACGAACCTGTGATGGCGGCAGCGCGGCCCCTCTACCACTCCGATACGGCGGAACTAGTCAACAATACCATCCGATATCTCGGCACGGGGTATCTCCAGGTGCCGCTGGCGCTGCTCATGCTGGCGGCCGGAGCGGTGTATGGCCCCCGAGTGCGAGTCGCGGGGGCCTGGACGCTGGCAGCCTTCCTCGCATCCGGCCTTGTGGCCCACGTTGTCAAGCTTTTCATCCACCGCGCCCGGCCCTACGTGAGTGGCCCCGCGCCAGAGCAGTGGATCGGATACGTGGGAAACAGCGACTTCGCCTCGTTCCCATCTGCCGAGGCGGCCACCAGTTTCGCCGTGGCCGTGACGCTCGCGGCGTGGTATCCGCGGGTGAGGCTTCCGGTGATCCTCCTGGCCCTACTCGTCTCGCTCGCCCGAGTGCCGGTGGGCGCCCACCATCCCTCTGACATCGCCGCCGGAGCACTGCTGGGAGTTGCCATCGCACAGTGCCTCATCTCCGTCGCGACTTGCCGAGCGCGGAACCATGCAGCCGCATCCTAGCGAGGGCCGCGAGGTGACGTTGCACAAGTGCGGCGGCCATCTGCCGTTCTTGCTGCTCACCGGCGGGTCCGCTCTGCTCCTGCTGGCCGGGCTCGGTCGGCTTCCCCTCTTCGGACGGGACGAGGCCCTCTACGCGGAGGCAGCGCGGGAGATGCTCGCCAGCGGCGACTGGGTAACGCCGCGAGTGAATGGAGGTGTGTTCTTCGAAAAGCCTCCCCTCTATTACTGGCTGGCCGCCTCCTCCTACTGGCTCCTGGGCGTATCGCCACTTGCCGCGCGGCTGCCAGCCGCGCTGATGGGAATCGTCACGGTCGTCGCCACCGCGGCGTTGGGAACACGCATCTGGGGGAGGAGGGCCGGGCTGCTTGCCGGCATCGCGCTCGCGACTTCGCTTCAGCTCGCGATGATCGGGCGTATGGGCATACTGGACGTGCCGTTGATGTGCCTCATTGGATTCGCCGTCGCAGCCTATGCTGGATGGCGGCGCCGGGGCGGAATGACCTGGGCCCTCGCGTTTGGGGGGCTCACGGGGCTCGCGGTCTTGCTGAAGGGCTTTGCTGGTGGGCTGGCGCCGGCGATCGCTGTCGTCCACGCTCTTGTCCACCGCAGTTCCCGCCGGCCTGCCTCGCTGGGATCAGTCGCGCTCGCCGCGCTGGCATTTGCTCTCGTCGCGGCCCCCTGGTTTCTGGCGATGGCAGCGCGCCACGGCGGCGGCTTTGGCTCCACGCTTTTCCTCCGGGAGCATGTCACCCGGATGGTGCAGCCTATGCAAGGACACGGCGGCCCGGTCCTCTACTATGTTGGCCTGATCGCAGTCTCGTTCTTCCCCTGGGCGATGTTCCTTCCCGCGGCCCTGCTAAGGCGCGTAGACCCATGCCACGATGAAAGAAGCTTCTGGCGCAGCCTGCTCGTTGTCTGGTTTGTGGTCGTCCTGGTGCCGTTCTCGCTGGTGCGCACGAAGTTGCCCGGCTATGTCACTCCCCTGTTCCCCGCAATGTCGCTCCTGGTGGGCATCGAACTCGACCGGCGGCTGCGCGAGCCGGGGCGCTGGCCGTGGATCGCAACGATTATCGGATCGCTCCTTCTCGGCGCGCTCATCTCGCTCTTGCCTGTTGCAGGAATGCGCCTCGGCGCGCGCGTGGGCGCCGCGGGGGAGGCATGGCGGCTAGTCGTGCCGAGCGCGATCTGGGCGGGCGGCTATGCCGGCATTGCCATCGGCGCGACCTTCGCCCTCTTCGGTCGCCTGCGCTCGGGCCTGGCGGCGATGGTGGCAGGGCAGCTCGTGACCGTTGCGGCGCTGCTTGCGGGAATCCTGCCGGTGCTCTCGCCTTACCTGGGAGGCGGTCCCGCGCGGTTGGCCGAGATAGCGCGAAGCGAGTTGCCCGACAGCCGGGTCATCCTCTACGACACGCGGCCCGAGACTGTGGCCTTCGTCCTTGGAAGAACCGTACCCACCTACTCCGGTGACATGCAGAACCGGGTGATCGACGCGCTGGAGTACGAAGACACTGCATTGGTCGCGCCGCTCAAGAGACGTGACTTCTGGGAGAAGCTGCCGGCGCGACGCGTCTGGCGCAGCGGCGACCGCGTGCTGCTCGACATTCCCAGACCTGAAGACGATCTCGCAGGCACTTCTCGTCGCTGACCGCGGCCGTTCGGCCTGCCGTGCCGGGCGCCAGTGACTGTACCGCGGGCCCTCCCCAAGGTGTCGGCCGTGGCACCGCCGAATCGAGAGCCCGAGACACGCCGCTGAAGGAGGACTGATGCCGACCATTGATTTCGACCAAGTGAAAGCATGCATTGATGTGCCGCCGACGGCGGAGCGGCTTCTCTCCAAGTGCGAGAAGGAGATCCGCTTCAGCGTCAACCTTCTACTGTACCCGCACGGTCTGGTGGAGGCCGACGCTTATATCGTCTACCACAACACGGCGCGGGGACCGGGGAAGGGAGGCTTGCGGATCTGGCCGACGGTGACCGCAGAACACACGCGCGCTCTGGCCGAACTGATGACGTGGAAGACTGCTCTCGTAGGTGTCCCCTTCGGCGGCGCGAAGTCTGGCATCGCTCTCGATCCGTCTGCGCTGCCTGGGGCGAACAAGACCGCAATCATCAAGGAATATGTTCACATGATCTCGAGCGAGCTCATGTCGGGCGCCTACGTACCGGCCCCCGACCTCGGCAGCACGGCCTCGGACATGGCGGTCATCTACGGGGAAACCCACAGGCCCGAGTCGGTCACCGGCAAGCCGCCGCGGGTGGGTGGCCTGCCCGGGCGGCGCGAGGCGACCGGGTACGGGGTCGCTCGCATCGCGGCGCTGGCCTCGGAGGCGCTGCTTTCGCAGCCCATTAACCAGGCACGGGTTGCGGTCCAGGGATTCGGGAACGTAGGTGGCTGGACGTGTCGGTTCTTGGCGGAGCAGGGCGCACGGATCGTCGGCGTCGCTGACCTGACGGGCGGCGTCTACCGCGAAGGTGGATTGCCAATAGACGAGCTGAGCGCGTACGTAGCAGAAAAGAAAGGGCTAGCCGGCTTCCCGGGCGACGCGATTACGAACGAGCAGCTTCTAGCACTCGATGTCGATTTGCTTATACCCGCGGCTGTCGAGTCGGTCATCGACGAGCATAATGCGGGCGAGGTGTCGGCCCGTCTCATCATCGAGGCGGCCAACGGGCCGACCACGCCTGCAGGAGAAGCCGTCCTGGCGCGTCGCGGGATTCCCATCGTTCCGGACATCCTGGCGAACAGCGGCGGCGTAGTCGCCTCCTATGTCGAATGGCATCAAGCGAAATCTGGAGCAATGACAAAGAAGGAGGAGACCTACCAGACGGTGGCGGAGCAGTTGGAGGCCGCCTTCAGCCGAGTGCGCAGCACGGTGTGCTCTCGCCGCATCACACACCGAGTGGCGGCCTGGGTCGTCGCCGTTGATGAGCTTATCCGGACGATGCGGGACCGCGGCTGGATTCCCGCTCAGGGATGATGTAGGGCCGCCCTCGTTCTGATGTCTCCTGTCGAAGCTCGAAGATGAACGATTCTGCGGCCAGGGCCGCTGCCGCCGCCACCACCTTAGGGTCGAAGCGGGAGCCGGCGGCTTGTTGGAGGCGGGCGAGGGCTTGTGGGGGTGGGAGGGAAGGGTGGGCGGAGTGGGTCATGCCGACGTAGGCGTTGGCGAGCGCCAGCACCCGGGCGCTCAGGGGGATCTGGTGCTGGCGCAGGCCCTTTGGGTAGCCCAGGCCGTCCCAGCGCTCGTGGTGGGCGCGCAGGATCTGGGCGGCGGGAGCCAGGAACTGGATGGGAGCCAGGATGCTGGCTCCGATCTCGGGGTGCAGGCGCAGGGGCTCGGGCTCTCCGGCGAAGCGGTCCCGGCTCCGGTTGAGCAGCCCCGAGGAGATGCCCACCTTGCCGATGTCGTGCAGGTAGCCGGCGTAGCGGATCTGGTCCACCTGCTGGGGGGGAAGCTCCAGCTCTTGCGCCAGCCTTTCCGCCAGGCGGGCCACCCGCTCTCCGTGTCCGGGGTGGCCCCCTTCCACCTTCGCCTCCAAAAGCGCGCCCAGGGTGCGCAGGCTCTGCGCGTACACCGCCTGGAGGTGCCCCTGCAGCCGGTAGGCGTAGAAGAGCAGGGCGCAGGGGATCAACACCACCGCCCCCAGGAACAGCGAGCCCCGCCAGCTCGACTCTCCCACCAACTGCCACCGGCTCTGATAAAGCAGCGCCAAAAGCAGCCCCACCGCCGCCAGCGCTCCATCCAAAACCAACATCGGCCTCACCGCCGCCCGCATCCTCCCCCAGATCTTCGCCCCCCGCTCCAGCGCCACCGCCAAAGCCACCCACCCGGTCTCCAGCAGCCACAACACCGCCGCCGCCGCCAGCACCACCCCAAGGTCCCCCGGCATCTCCAGCTTCCCCACCCGGCCCCCCAGGCTCTGGTACACCCACCCCGCCGCCAGCAGCGACAGCACGCTGTGGGTGGCATTGAAGGCCGTCCGCACCACCGGCCGGCGCCGCACCACCCCTTCCGACCACAATCCCGCCAGCGCCGCCACCCACGCAATGGGTCCAGGCCCCAGCACCAGCAGCCCCGCAAACAACACCGCAAAGCTGGCCGCCACTCCCCCTCCCCCAGCCACCGGCACCACCATCACATCCAGCAGCCCAGCCAGCCCGATGAACAGCGCCAGCTCCCACACCCCAAGCTCCACCGCCCCCCACTGCCCCATCGTCCCCGCCAGCGCCACCGCTCCCGCGGCAATCACCGCTCCCACGTAGATCGCCAGCAACACTTTGCGTCGCTTCCCCATCAGCTCCCCCCTCCTCCCGCCGCCCCGCCCCGGCTGGGCACCAGCTCGGCC
>DAOVEW010000331.1 GCA_030668755.1 Bacillota bacterium
CCGGTCATCGCCCTCGACGATGCCCCGGTCGGCGCCGGCCGCGCCGGCCCCATCACCCTCCAGCTTCAGAAAGCCTTCCGCGCCCGCATCGCCGCGGGCGATGACGCACTGCGGCAGCGCTAGCTCGCGGGCTGCTTGCGCGCTTTCGACAACGACACGGCCCCATGTCTTCCCTGGATCGGGCAGGAGCGGACTTCCTTCTTGGGGAATCAAGGGCTAGACGCGACCACCGGACTGGGTCGCGTCCATCTGAGGTGCTCTCAGCGATAAATGCCCGATAACCCACCAGCGCGCATCGGCGACCTAATAACCATCTCCCCCGCGCCGGCCGTCGTCTCGCTCACCGACCTGCAGGCTCTCAGGGACTCAGTGGACGACGCGGCGGGGCTCCCGCCGGAGCTGGCATCGCTGCTCGGCGACTGCTCGCTCGCCCACCCCGACACCCGCGCCGCCTTCGAGGTGATGGTCGAATCCCTTGCCCGCACCCCGCACCGCGGAGACGCCTTCCACGTCCAAGGCGTATACGGGGCCGGCAAGTCCCACTTGCTGGCCGTGCTCGCGCTGCTGTGCGCCCATCCTCAACACGCCTGGCCCCACTTCCTCGACACATACCCCGAGTACGAAGCGGCCGCCGGGGGCTTCCCGGGTCCGCGCCTCGTGGTCCCCATCCCGCTCGACGAGTATCCGGCCCAGACCCACCCGCTGGAGCACATCGTCTTCGCTCGGATCGAGCAAGAGCTGGCCGCGCGCCACGGGGTTCGCGCGGCCCTCACCGAGGAGTCCCACCTGCTCGACCTCGTGGATCGCTACGTCGTCCCACAGGCTGGAGATGATCTGGACAAGGCAACTGCTGCGGCACACGGTACGATCTGGCGGTCACTTCGCTCGCAGCGCCCGGCGCAGGCCGCCGAAGCGGCTCTCGCGTTCATCGAGCGCGAGAGCTTTCCTCTCGACTGGCGCCGCTCCCGGGCCGAGGCCTGGGCCGAGCTTCGGCGCGCGCTGCAGACCCATAACATCGACGGCCCCGTGATCCTACTCGACGAGTTGGGCACTTTCCTCGCCGGCAAGGATCGACGAGGCCTGAACGCCGATGCCTCTTTCCTGCAGTACCTTGCGCAGCGAACGGGCAACTCGCGCTGCTGGCTCATCTGCGTCACTCAGCGCGGACTCGAAGAAGTGGGCGACATAGATGGCCGGACTCTCCGCCAACTCAGGGATCGGTTTCGCAGTGGGTTGATGCTGGACCTCGCGGATATCGAGTGGGTGGTCCAGCATCGTGTGGTGCGCAGGCACGATCCCGCTGCGTTCTCCCGTGCGATGCAAGACCTCCACGCGCGCTGCAGAGATGCCTGTCCTACAGAGCCCTTCACACCCACGGAGCTGGCCCACTGTTATCCGGTGAACCCCGCCTGCCTTGAGGCGATATGCCGCGCCGCCGAGGCCTGCCTCTCCCGAACGCGGAGCGCGGTGCGGCTTCTCCAGGAGACAGTGGGGCAAGCGCACTGGCTTCGGCAGCCAATTGGGCGACTCATCACGCCCGACGCGGCCTTCGATATCTTCCGCAGCGAGATGTTAATGAGCGTTATCGGCCGACGCCATCTGGAAGCCTACGAGGCGGTGATGGCGAACACGGCCCGCATCGCCCGGGGCCGCGAGCCGCAGCTCGCAGTTGTCCTGAAGACCCTCTGTCTTCTCGGACTCGCAGGGCTTCGCTGGTCCCAGCGGCAGATCCGATGGAGCCTCGTCGGCTGCGCAGACGACGAGCTGTGGCAAAGCCCCGAGGTGCTCGGCGAGTTGCTCCTGGCCCTCTATCGCCGCGGCGCCTATGTCGAGCGCGTGCGTCGTGAGGGGGAAGAGGCCGACGAGTACTACATGGACGTCGCCTCGGGCATCTCCGAGAGGATCAGGCAGCGGTTGAGCGAACTCGTCGGGGAACTGACCCCTGGCGACTCGCGCGTGACTCGCGCGGCCCTCGAAGCATGTCGAGAGGCGGCATTCCCCATCGCCCAGGTTGCCCAGCCACAGAGCCTTGGCGTCATGTGGTTGAACGCGCGCCGTTACGCCACGGTCGCCTTTCGAGAGCTTGGGGAGATCCCGGATGCTGAACTCCAGAACCTCGCAGGCAGGCTGGAGTCGCCGCAGACGCGAGAGGATGCATGCCTCTTCGTGGCGTCGCCCACCGCCGACCCGGCCGCCCAAGACGATGCCTGGCGCGAGCACGGCGCACACATTGAGGGCCGCTTCTCCGTCGCGCTTCTGGCCTGGATCCCGGGGCAGTTGAAGGATGCCGAGCGCGAGCACCTGATCGAGCACGCCGCGCTCGCCTCAATGGTCGCCGACCGCACGGCATCTACAGGGCGGGGCAGGGAGCTTCGCGACCGAGTGCGCCAGCGCTGGACCGATTCCGAGGCGGAGGTCCGCCGCATTCTCCAGCGGGCCTACTATGAGGGTAAGATCGTCGGCCTCGATGGGCGTTGCGCAATCGAGCGCGAGCGCCTCTGGGGCCTCTTCGGAAACTGGGAGGAGACGCTGTCTGCGGTCTTCTCGGGAGTGTTTGGGCGGCTGTTCCCTCGGTTTCGCGAGATAGCGCCCGACCGGCGCCTCGTGGGGCGCGGGCTCACCAACCAGATCATCGACCAGTTCATCCGTCCGGGCGAGGTGTCTCTGCCTCCGGCGTCCACGCTCGAAGCCCACTTGCTGGCGCTCGCAGAGCCCCTCGGCCTCGTTGCAGCCGAGGATCGTCACCTGCGGCTGGCGCTGAAGAATCGCGATCTTCTCCAGGCCGCGCTCGCGGCCGCGCCCGCGCGCTCCCGCGATGAAATCGATCCACACGAAACCATCGCCTACGGCGAGATCGCCGGCCGCCTCTCGAAGAGCGAATGGGGCCTCGTGCGAGAGCAGAGCGAACTTCTCCTGGCCGCTCTGGTTCGCACGGGCCATCTCGTCGCGTTGGACGCGT
>DAOVEW010000274.1 GCA_030668755.1 Bacillota bacterium
AGATGTCGGTTTACATCCGCTGCGGCGTCGCCTACGACAGCGATCTCGAACACGTCGAGCGCGTCTGCATTGAGGTCGGCAAGGAGGTCATGGCGGGGATACCCGGCTCCGCGAAGGACTGGACGCCGGTGGTGCGATTCAAGGAGTTCGCCGACTTCAGCATCAACTTCCTGATCGTTCTCCGGGTGGAGGACTTCGGAGCACAATATCTGCTGGCACATGAATACATGAAGGCTCTCCACCGGCGCTTCGACCAAGAGGGCATTGAGATTCCATTCCCGATCCAGACGGTCATCATACGGCAGCCGAAGCCCCATGCCCGAGTTGCGGGCCTGGAGGCGCGGCCCGCCGGCACGCCGGAAGTAGGGGAAGGAGAATCGCCCAGCGATCCCGGCGAAGGCGAGTAACTATGGTCGCCCGCCGGGATCATCGGAGACCGGTTTTCTCGAGTAGTGTTTGAGAGACGCGGTTACGGACTCGACCCAGTTCGGCATACTACGACAGTCACTGCCGTCTCATCGCGTACGATCCAACCTTGCCGGGCGGTGCAATCATCCACACTCTGTGAGGTGTCCATGACAGCGCAATCTGACCGGAAACGAACGAAGTTCGCGGTGCTGGGCGCCGGGCACGGCGGCCTGGCGATGGCCGGGCATCTCGGCCTGATGGGCTTCGAAGTACGCATCTTCAACCGCAGCCCGAATCGGCTCGAACCGATTCGGCGTCGCGGCGCGATTGAGCTGATTGCTCACGACGGGGAGGAGATTCCGCGCGGCGTTGCTCCGATGGCCCTTGTCAGCACGAACATGCAGGAAGTGGTGCAGGATGCGGATGTCATCATGGTCGCGGTGCCAGCGACCGGCCATGCCTGGTTGGCAGAGGCGATGGCTCCCCACCTCAAAGACGGCCAGATCGTGGTGCTCAATCCGGGCCGGACGGGCGGGGCGCTCGAAGTCCATCATATCTTCCACCAGAAGAACGTGAGCGCCGACGTCACCGTGGCCGAAACTCAGACATTTCTCTATGCGAGCCGTTCGGTGAACCCGGCGCAGGTGCAGATCTTCCGCATCAAGAACAGTGTCCCCGTGGCAGCGATTCCCGCTTACCGTACGCCGAAAGTGGTGCAGGCGCTCTCCCAGGCGTTCAGCCAGTTCATCCCTGGAGACAACGTCATAAAGACCGGCATGGACAACATAGGAGCGGTCTTCCATCCCGCGGTCACGGTCCTGAACTCGGCGCGCATCGAGAGCACTCGCGGGGAGTTCGAGTACTACATCGAGGGTATCACGCCCTCGGTGGCCAAGGTGCTGGAAGCCATCGACAAGGAGCGGGTTGCCGTCGGCGCCATCATGGGGTTCAACTGCATGACTGCTCGCGAGTGGCTATACGTCGCCTATGACGCGGCCGGCGAAACGCTCCAGCAGGCGATCCATGCCAATCGCGGGTACTACGGCATTCAGGCGCCGCCGCATCTCCAGCATCGCTACCTCACCGAGGACGTTCCCATGAGTTTGGTCCCGATTGCCTCCATCGGCGAGATGTTTGGCTCACCATGCCGGAACATCTGCACGGTGATCCAACTGGCTAACGTGATGCACGGCTGCGACTACTGGGAGACGGGTCGGACGGCGGAGAAGCTCGGACTGGCGGGCCTCGGCCTTCAGGACATCCGGCAGCTGGTTCTCGAAGGGAAGGTGTAGCTGGCAATGCCCAAGGTCATCGCCGGCTCGCTGGGCAACTGCGTGCATGTGGCCGGCATTGTCAACTTCCTCGCCATCGCGGAGCGCGCAGGCTACGAGACGGAGTTCCTCGGCGCGGCCGTGCCCCCGGAGGCGTTCGTGGACGCCATCTGCGAGCATGACCCGGACCTCGTGGGTGTCAGCTACCGCCTGACAGCGGAGGTGGCGGAGCGCCTCATCAGAGATCTCAAGCAGCGAGTAGAGCATGCGGGGCTGGCGGATAGGCGATTCGTGTTCGCGGGGACGCCTCCAGTGTGCGAGGTCGCCGAGAAGTTCGGCTGGTTCGAGCGGTGCTTCACCGGCCTCGAGCCGCCCGAGGAGACCTGGGCCTACCTGAAGGGGGAGCCGGCGCCGCGGGAGCCAGAGGACTTCGGCACCACCCAGCTCGCTCGCCTGGAGAAGAAAAAGCCCTACCCTCTGCTGCGACATCATTTCGGCCTCCCCAGCCTGGAAGACACCATCGCGGGGGTCCGCAAGATCGCGGAGGCCCGTGTGGTTGACGTCATCTCGATCGGCCCCGACCAGAACGCGCAGGAGTCGTTCTTCCGGCCGGAGGAGATGTCACCGACCCTCGACGGCGCGGGCGGTGTGCCGATTCGCACCCGAGAAGACCTCCTCCGGATCTACGAGGCCTCTCGCTGCGGCAACTACCCGCTGCTCCGCATCTACTCCGGCACCCGCGACCTCATCAAGTGGGCCGAACTCGCAAGCGAGACGATCCACAACGCGTGGGGCACGATCCCGCTCTGCTGGTACAACGTCCTCGACGGCCGGTCGAAGCGCACGCCGGAAGAGGCGATCGCGGAGAACCAGGAGGCGATGCGCTGGCACGCCGAGCGCAACATCCCGGTGGAGGTGAACGAGGCGCACCACTGGAGCATGCGCGACTCCCACGACACGCTGGCGGTCGTGATGGCCTACCTCGCAGCCTACAACGCCCGCGCGGTGGGTGTGGAGCACTACATCGCGCAGTACATGTTCAACTCGCCGCCGACCACCTTCGGCAACATGGACCTGGCGAAGATGCTGGCGAAGCGGGAGATGATCGAGACGCTTCACGGAAACGACTTCGTCTCCATGCGCCAGGTGCGCGCGGGCCTGCTTCACTTCTCGCCCGACCTTCAGATCGCGAAGGGCCAGCTCGCCGCCTCGACGGCGCTTGCGCTCGGCCTGCGGCCCCATATCATCCACGTCGTGGCCTTCTGCGAGGGGGACCACGCGGCGACGGCGGAGGACGTCATCGAGAGCTGCGAAATCGTTCGCGGCGTGCTGCGGAACTGCCTCTTCGGCATGCCGGATATGACGGCCGACCCGGGGGTGCAGGAGCGCAAGGAGCAGCTCATCGCGGAGGCGCAGCTTCTGATCGAGGCGCTGAAGGCGCTCGCCTTTGAGGAAGAGGACCCGCTCACCAGCCCGAAGATCCTCGCGGAGGCGATTCGGCTCGGCGTGCTCGACGCCCCGCATCTCAAGGGCAACCCATACGCGGCCGGGCTGCTCCAGACGCGCGCGGTCAAAGGAGCGATCTACCCCGTAGACCCCAAGACCAAGCGCGTCCTCACCGAAGGCGACCGCCTCCGCGCCCTGCCGGGCCTGCCCCCCG
>DAOVEW010000176.1 GCA_030668755.1 Bacillota bacterium
TGTCCTGGACCTGGAGGAGATGATGCTTCGTCCTGCTGCTTACACGTTGCTCGTCGCGTCTCTCTGCTGCCTGCTCCTTGCCGGGGGCGCGGGTTATGCGCAGGAGAACTCCGGCGCCGCCGAGAGCGACGCTCCCGCCGCAGTCATGGCCGCAGAGCAAGAGCCCACGGGGCTCTCCGAGCCAGCGGCCCCCACTGAAGCCGAGCCGCCTCCGGGGCTCACCGAAGCAAAGCCGCCGTCCGGCGTCCTCGAGAGCGAGCCGTCGGAACCCGAGCCAGTCTCGGGGCCACTGGAGGTCCCCGCTCCCATCGCGACCATCGAGGTGCTCGGCAACGAGGAGATCTCCGATGAGGAAATCCGGGCTGCCATCACGAGCGAGGTGGGCGGTCAGTTCTCGGAGGAGCAGGTGGCGCGCGACCGCGAGGCGGTGCTCAACCTCGGGTGGTTCCAGACGGTCTCAGTGGATCGAGAGAGCATCGAGAGCGGAATCCGTCTGGTCTTCCGCGTGACCGAGAACCCGGTCATCGAGGACATCCAGTTCGAGGGCGTCAGGGAGCTCGCGCGTGAGGACCTTCTGTCGGCCATGGAGACGAAGGCCGGACAGGTCTACAACGCTCCTCGCCTCGCCCGCGACGCGCAGGCGGTTGAGGAGCTCTATCGGTCCAAGGGCTACATCCTCGCCATTGTTGTCGGGCAGCGAATGCCGGAGAACGTGCTGACACTGGTGATCGCCGAGGGCGAGATCGAGGCCGTCAAAATCACGGGGAACACCCATACGAAGACGTACATGATTCGGCGCTACATCCGCACCCGGGACGGAGAGACCTACAACGATCGCAAGGTGGCCGCCGACGTCGCACGTCTGAGCGGCCTCGGGTGGTTCGAGACAGTGCGGCGAGACGCGGAGGTAGGCACGGAGCCCGGCAAGGTGATCGTGGTGATCACCGTCGTCGAAAAGCGGAAGACCGGAATGGCCTCCGTCGGCGGCGGTTACAGCTCCGTGCAGGGCGCTGTCGGCTTTATAGACCTCGTCAAGACGAACATCGGCGGTATCGGACAGACCGTCAAGGTCCGGGGCGAATTCGGCGGGCGGACCAGCTACGAGTTCGGTTACAGCCATCCGTGGGTCATGACTCCGGAGACCCGGCTCAATCTCGGCGTCTACAACCGGTTGATCGTGCGAGAGGCGTTCGTCACCGACGAGCAGGGCCAGCGCAGGAGCATCCTGTACGATGAGCACCGCTCCGGTGCCAACTTGACGCTCGGCCGGCCTCTGTCAGACCACACCACCGTCTACTTGGGCGTTCGGCGAGACGATGTCTCCATCTCCGGGCTGGCCGCCGAGGAGGAACCCTTTCTCGCCGGCGCGGCATTCGAGCCCAGAGAGGTGCGAAGCGTGACGCTGGCGGCGGTGAATGACACTCGCAGAGGCACCTACAACCCGCTCGGCGGAAGCTACCAGCAGTTCTCGGCCGAGTTCGCCGGGATCTTGGGCGGGGTGAACTTCAACAAGTATGTCACGGACAATCGGCGGTTCTTCCCGGTCGGGGGCAACAAGGCCATTGCCGTTCGGCTGCTGGGCGGGCTGGTCACGGGCGAGGCCCCTTACCTCGAGCAGTTCCTGATAGGTGGAAGCGAATCGCTGCGCGGCTACCGCAGCGACCGTTTCGTCGGAACGCGACTGGCCATCCTGAATACGGAGTACCGGTTCCCCCTCGGCAGCAACCTGCTGGGCGTCGCCTTCGTGGATGTGGGAGACGCCTGGGGCGGGCCCGTGGCGAGCGATCCGACATTCGAAGATGTCGTGCACGAGTCGTTCAGCGCGCACGTCGGGTACGGCATCGGGGTGCGCGTGCGTACGCCCATCGGCCCGCTCCGGTTGGACCTCGGCTTCAGCGAGGAAGGAACTGAAACGCACTTCGGTGTGAGGCACATGTTCTAGGTCGGGCGGCGCCCTCGGCCTCGGCGCTACATAGAGAGGAGCAACAGCATGAAGCGACTGACCGCGTGTGTGACGGTAGGCGCAGCCTTGCTGAGCATGGCGATGGTGGGGCCGTGCTGGGCGGCGGCCGCCGCGCCGAGCTGGGGCTTTGTGGATATGGACCGCGTGGCGGCCGAGTATCGCGGCATGCAAGCGCTAAACGGCCAGTTCCAGCAGTTTCAGATGGAGCAGGAGCGGCAGCTCAGAGAGCAGCACACTACCCGCTTGCTCTTCGACGAGGAGCGGCAGGAGTACCTCGACCTTTCACACATGGGGGCGCCCACAGAGGCGAGGGACGAACGCCTGGCGGAGCTGAGGATGCTGTCGGACGAGCGGGAGCGCAGACTCTTCGAGCTGCGCAAGAACGAGGAGCGCTCCGAGGACGAGCAGGCCGAATACGAGCGGGTGAACCAGTTGTATGAGAGGCGGATGGAGGACCTCACCGCGCTCCAGGCGGACTTGCAGCAGAGCCGATTGGCGAAGTATGAGGAGCTCACCAAGCTCGTGACCGAAAGCGTCGATGCCGCGGTTAAGGCGGTGGCCGAGGAGGAGAAACTGGGTATCGTCGTCCGCAAGGATGTAGTGCTTTTCGGCGGGCTCGACATCACGGAGGATGTGCTCGCCAGGCTGAACGCAGACGGCGAAGAGACGACAGAGACGCCGACAGAGGAGCAGTGAGTTTGGCGGGCAGGCTGACGCCCGGTGTGTCGGCGACAGGTGCGCGTGATCGGACGCAAGGCAATGACGCTACGAGAGCTGGCGGAGGCGCTGGGGGCTGAGCTGCTCGGCACCGAAGGGGGAGAGAAGGTGCTCGGTGTCGCTGGCCTGGACAAGGCAGCCCCTGGCCATGTCGTGTACGTGGAAGATGCGCGGCGTCTGGCGGAGGCGGAGGTGGGGCAAGCGGCGGCCGTCATAGCTCCAGCCGAGTTGCCGCCCGGACGGAAGCCCATGCTGCGCGTGGCGAACCCGCGTCTCGCATTCGCGCGCGCGCTCTCCCTCCTCCATCCACAGGTCCAGCCTCATCCCGGAGTCCACCCGACCGCGCAGATCGGCGCCGACGTGCAGCTCGGCGAGGATGTGGCCGTGGGGCCGTACTCGGTCGTTGGCGACGGTACGAAGATCGGACAAGGCACGCACCTCCACGCACTGGTGTCGGTGGGCCGCGGGGTCGAAGTCGGAGAGAGCTGCGTCCTGTTCCCGAATGTCACGCTGTATGACCGCGTCTCCCTTGGGTCCCGTGTTATCGTCCACGCCGGCACCGCGATCGGGAGCCCCGGGTTCGGCTACGCCTGGGACGGCGAACAGCACGTGCCTATTCCCCACGTTGGGACAGTCGTTGTCGAGGACGGGGTCGAGATCGGCGCGAACGTTACCATCGACCGGGGCACGACCGGTCCGACCGTCGTCGGGAAGGGCACCAAGATCGACAACCTGGTCCAAGTTGCGCACAACGTGAAGATCGGACGCAACTGTATCCTGGCCGGCCAGGTAGGCGTCTCAGGCAGCGTGATACTGGGCGACGGAGTAGTGCTGGCCGGACAGGTGGGCGTGGCCGACCATGTGACGATGGGGAAGGGATCGGCGGCTGCGGCCGGGGCCGATGTCGTTCGCGATGTCCCGGAGGGAACAGTTGTGCTTGGACGACCCGCACGCCCGCTGCGGAGTCAGCTTCGGATCGACGCCGCCGCAGCGCGGCTTCCGGACCTCCTGCGAGAGCTTCGGAAGCTCCGCAAGCGGGTGTCCGCGCTGGAGCAGTCGGCCTCGGACGAAGGCGAAGACTCCGGCTAGCCCGGCTGGGTCTCCTGAACGTACTGCACCTGCCCGTACCACATCACCTTCGCAACCGCCCAGATGCCGGCCCTGTCGCCCGCGATGGCAAAGGCGAGCTCCTGCATCTCCTGCGGTTCCAGTCGGAAGGCCTGAACCCGCGGCCCGACCAGCCCCCGCGCCAGCGTGTCGGCGGCCCGCCCCCAGGACTCCAGCGGCGTTACCAGCGCGACCTCTCCCTCGACGTAGTCGGAGTTCGGGTTCTTCAGCCGCACCAGGAACCGTTTGCCCTCTTGCGTCAGAGACGATTCGAGAGGAACGATCTCGCCGATGGGCAGGACATCCTGCAGCACCTGCTCGTCGTGCTCGGTCGTCGCGCGGATGAAGCACGGCTTGGTGTCTGGGGGCACAACCACCATGATCTCATAGACGGCCTGACTGGCGGCCGGAATGCGGTACGGCACCTGCCGCGGGATCATCGTCCACTCCTGCGCAGCCACCACGTTGATGGTGCCGGATATCTCGCGATCCCGCGCGTCGTTGCTGATGCCGAGCGAGAACCGTGTGGTCTGGCCGATGGGCACTCGCCCTCGCATCCAAAGCG
>DAOVEW010000120.1 GCA_030668755.1 Bacillota bacterium
TCGCTCACATGCTCGATCGCGCCCAGGGCCGCCTCCCGCGCCGGCCCGGCCTCCGGCCGCAGCGCGGAGGGCGCTTCGGGCCGCCGATCCCGCACCACTATCGTCCCCGCCGCATAGTCGCCCAGCCGCTGCCACTGCGAGCTGAGGAACATCGTCACCAATCCCACCGAATACCCCCACGGCATGAAGTCTACGTACCGCACCAGGTTCCGGACCCCGGAGGCCACCAGGTCCACCGGATATCCTCCTGCCCGCATCACCCGCAGCCCGAAGGTCCGCTTCCCCGGCGTCTGCCCGTTCCACACCACCTCGAAGAACACGAAATACCCCCACAGAATGGCGAACGTGACCAACACCAGCACCGCCCATACCCACAGCGCGAACCCCATCGCGCGGGCCCGGCCCGGCAGGTAGACGGCGACATCCACGTACACCGTGCCCGTCGCCACCACCAATACCAAGAAGATGAGCAATCCCTGGATCAGGTGGTCTATCGCCAGCGCGGCGAACCGGCTCCCGGGCCCGGCCAGGTCGTAGCTCAGGGTCACGCGCTCCGGACTGGTGATCTCCGTGTCCGCCAACAGCTTTACCCCCGGCTGCGCTTTGTGTTAGAATGCGCCGCGCGCGGACGGCGCACCCGTGCGGCGCGCCAGCACACTAGAGACGGCGGCAACGGTGCCATGAAGATCGACGCTTTCCTCACCCGACGCCGCGAAGGCTGGCGTCAACTCTCCACGCTGCTCGACCGCCTCGCCAGGGCGGGCCCCGCTGCACTCACTACCGACGAGCTCGATAGCGTGGGCCGCCTCTATCGCCGCGCCGCCTCCGACCTGGCCTATGCCCGCGCTCATTTCGACGACGCCGAAACGCTCTCCTACCTCAACCAACTGGTCGCCCGCGGCCACGCGGCAATCTACGCGCCTCCCAGGCCCCGCTGGAACCGGCTCTGGCGCTTCTTCACGGTCGACTTCCCGCGTCGCGTCAGGGCCGCTGCCCTGCCCTGTCTGCTCGCCGGCCTGCTGCTGTTCGGCTCGGCCGGCATCGCGGGCGCCATCGCCGCCATCGCACCCGAACGCGCCGTGCTCTTCGTGCCGGAGCAGTTCGCCTCCCTCCTGGAGGACCCCTCCGCCCACCAATTCCCCACGGGGGACACCCCGGCCGGGCTCGAAGCCCTCCTCGGGAGCATGATCCTCACCAACAACATCCAAGTCGGCTTCCTGGCCTTCGCGCTGGGGATCTCGTTCGGCATGGGGACGGTCTGGGTTCTGGTGCAGAACGGGATGATGCTGGGAGCGCTCAGCGGGGTGCTCGGCCGCGGGGACTCAGGGCCTCTGTTCTGGTCGCTCATCGCGCCGCACGGCGGCATGGAGCTCATCGCGATCTGCCTGTGCGGCGCGGCCGGCCTGCTGCTGGGATCGGCATTGATAGCGCCCGGAGACTACCGGCGCCGCGATGCTCTCATCCTCGCCGGCCGGCGGGCCCTTCCGCTGGTGGCCGGCGCCGCGCCGATCTTCGGCCTCGCTGCACTTGTGGAGGCCTTCCTGACACCGGCGCAGGCGCCCATCTGGCTCAAGCTGAGCGTGGGGGCGGCGGGCGCGGGCGCGGTTCTGCTCTATCTCACGGCCGCGGGGCGCACGGCCGAAGCGACGCGCGCGAGGTGAGTCAATGGTCACGCTGACCGAGGCGGAGTATCGCGACAGAGTCACGGGAGGATGGATCGGCAAGCTCATAGGGCTCGCCCTCGGAGCCCCGCTCGACGGGGAGAAGTCGGGCCCCGACCGCGAGACCCTCGAGCAGTATCCGGAGGCGCTCTCGCGGCAGCGCGGCGCAGGCCACGAGGGCGCCGACTTCCAGTTGGTCTGGCTGCGAACCCTCCAAGGCGCCGGCCCCGGGATCACGGCCGATGACCTCATCTCCGCTTGGCTCAAGCACCTCGCGCACTCGCGCCGGGAGTACGCCTATGCGCGCGCCAACTTCCGCCGCGACCTTCCCGCACAGGTGTCGGGGATGTTCGACAACCCCTTCCGGGAGGGGATCGGTGCGCTTGCCCGCTCCGACCTGTGGGGGATGCTTGCGCCCGGCGACCCCGAGCAGGCCGCCTGGTACGCTCGCCGGGACGCGATGCTGGACCACTCGGGGAGCGGCTTCCACGCCGCCATCCTGCTGGCCGCTATGGTCAGCGCGGCCTTCGCGGAGTCGGACATCGGGCGCGTCGTCGAGGCCGGCCTCAGCTTCATCCCGGAGGACAGCAAGGTTGCGCGCGCGGTGCGCGATGTCGCGCGGTGGCACGGCGAGTTCGCCCACTGGGACCGCACCCGGGACATGCTGCTTCGGGCCTACAGCACGGATGACGCGCGCGACAGCACGGTGGCCGCGGGCTTTCTCGCACTCGCCCTGCTCCACGGCAGCGGCGCTTTCGAGCGAACGCTGCTCACCGCCGCCAACTGCGGCTGGAGCACGGCCTGCGTGTGCGCGGCAGCCGGCGGCCTCTTGGGCGTCCTGCTCGGCGCGGAGCAAATCCCCGCCGATTGGCGGGAGCCCGTCCGGCACGAGCTCATCGCCGGCTGGGAGGTCGTCGGACTCCCGCGCTCAATTCCCTCTGCCATGCTGTCCGCTCAGACGCGCGAGCTCGGCCGAATGGTCATCCGCGCCGAGTGCGGCGGCCGCGTCCAGCTCGCGCAGGAGCCGCCGGAGGAGCCCAGCGCCCTCACCGAGCCCGATGCCTCATCCTTCCTCCGCCAACTGGCCTTCGGACCGTACGTCGCCTCCTATCGCCGCGGCCCCCTTCAGGTCCAGGTCGACTACGACGGACCGCCGACGATTGGATACGACACCCCGCGCCGCCTCGGGCTCGCGCTCACCAACGCGGCCACCCGCAGCTTGGAAGTCCAGGCCCGCATCTCCGCTCCCCCCGGCTTCGTTGTCACCAGCCCTTCGGACGCCATCACGCTGGCCGAGGGCACTGCAGTCTCCTTCTTCGCCACCATCAGCGCCCCGCGCGAGCACGCGCAAATTGCGACCGCCAATCCCTGCACGCTGTTCCTCTCGGTGGAGGACGGATCCGAGGCCGTCGTCCCCATCACCCTCATCGGCGAATCCCTGTGGTTCGCCGCGGGCCCCTACGGCAGCTTCGACGAGGCCCACGCGCCCGAGCAGCCGGGCATCCTCGCGGGCGATACACCGCTCAACGACGAGGGCTGCCAGCGGCTGTCCGTGCCCGAGCCCTCGGTAAACCTGCTGGCGGGCCTGGAGGGAGATCAGGGCACCTACTACCTCGCCACCGACGTCCACATGCCTCGCGCCCGGCACGCGCGCTTGCGAGTGGGGTGCAATGACGGCACCAGGGTGTGGCTCAACGGCCAGGAGGTCTTTTTCCAGCACGAGCACCGCGCGGTCTCTCCGCTGAGCGCCGACGAGTTCCCCATAGCACTGCGAGAGAGCTGGAACCGCCTCGTCATAAAGATGGCCGGGTGCTCGCCCAGGCGCTTCCTCTCGGTGACCTTCAAGGACCCGGACGGGCAGGTGCTTCTGGAAGCGGTCAACACCGCCCCGAGGAGCCCCCTCTAGGACCGGGCGCCTTCCTCCGCTCGCGTCGGCGGGTTACGCCGGCCCACAAGTCTCCTCCTCATCCTTCGCCCGCAAGTGCCGCGCAAGGAGCTGTTCGAGACGGTTCGCCGACAGGCCCTTTCCGCTGGCGACCACCTCCCCGTTGACCACCACCGTCGGCGTCATCATCACGCCGTAGCTGTCCGCCTCCGGCGACAGGACGTCGTGCTTGCGGACGACCACGCGGCCGGGGTGTCGCTCCGCCAGCCGGCGCGCGATGCGCTCGGCCTGGATGCACTTCAGACACGGAAACACGACCCCAAACTCCTTGATGCCGTAGAAAATCTTGATCTCAACGGCATCGCCCGGAGCCATCTCAGCCTCCGTCTCCCCGGAGGCGCTGGGCGTCGGCGGCCCCGCAGGAGTTCGCACGGCCATCTCGGGGATGTTGAGGTGGGGGGCGCATCGCCGGGCCACATCCTCCGGGCAGTGCTTGACCTCCCAGCACGGGACTAGATCGAGCAGGCGGCGGATGCCGGTCGTCGTCAGGCTGTGGCCATGGATCAGCTCCGAGATGCATCGAATCCAGATGAGGTCCTGCTCGCAGTACAGCCTCTGGCCGGACCTCGGCTTGCGGGCGGGGAGAATGAGCCCCTCCTGCTCGTAGATTCGCAGCGTCCTGGCGCTCAGGCCGACGCGCTGCGCCGCCGCGCTGATCGGATAGACCGCGTCATCTCTCCCGACTGACATCCGCCTCACCTCCACTACATTCACTGTGAGCCCTAACAGGAATTCCTGTCAAGCATCTTCACACAAACTTCATGGGGGCGAAAGGCCCCTGAGCGCGCCCGGGCCTATCATGGAGTCGGTGCGATTGCGCACCAATTCGACTCCGGAGGGAACCGTCGATGGCGCAAGAACATGATTTCAAGGTGGGAGTCCTGCCGTGCAACGGCATCGGGCGCCTCGTATCCACAATCGTGCGTCAGGCCGGCTACAAGATCAGGGAGATGCGGCCGGAGCAGGTCGTGCTGCTCAGCAGCGGCCGGCTGGCGGTGAAGGACCCGGAACACCTGGACGTGCTGAACAGGTACCCAATCCTGGTGATCGACGGGTGCCGGCCCCACTGCGCCAGCTTCATGGCGGACGAGCTGGGCAAGCGGCCGGCGGCGCGGCTGTATGTGGCCGACGTCATGGCCGAAAGCAAGCTGAACGTCGCGGGTGACAACCGCCGCGGGCTTACCGACAAGAGCATGAAGCTCGTGGACGCGCTGGCGCAGAAGGCGGTCGAGGAGATCGACCGCATTATCGCCGACGAGATGCTCAGCACCCTGTGAGGAGAGAGAAGATGGCCGAGAAAGTGTGCCTGCAACCATGTCTGGGGCTGCGGAAGGAGGCCGTGCTCGCGCGCCAGGCGCTCTACGTCGTGCACGAAGATCTGCGGCCCGAGACAACCGTGCTCGGATGTGGGCCTGCACTGAACGCCAACGTGCAGGAAGATGTGGACTTCATCAACCTCTACCCGGTGCTCGCGGTGGAGGCCTGTGATCTCGACTGCGCAACCCGGCTGGTCGACAAGAAGGGACGCCCGGTGGCCCACAAGCTCCGAGTCAACGAGGCGGCGAAGGAGCTGGACATCGCCCTCCATGCTCTGCCGGAGAAGCATGTGGATGTGGACCACCCGGCGGTTCAGGCGCTGGCGAAGCACCTGGCGGAGCGAGTGGACAAGCTGCTTGCGGCGGGCTAGTCGGAAGTCAAAGAGAGGGGAAACATGAAGCGGCGCGATTCTCTGTGT
>DAOVEW010000278.1 GCA_030668755.1 Bacillota bacterium
TCGAGCTGGGGCCTGGGCAGGTGCAGGGAAGGCGCTTCGAGCGCCTCAGCGCGACGTTCTCGGCCTCGGCGGAACGCCTCGCGATGTCGGATCTGCGGCTCCTGCTTGGCACCGGAAGCTACGAAGGTGAGCTGGCCGTGCACCACTGGCGGGCGGGCATGGACCGAGCAAAGGTCCAGGGACACCTGCGCGTGGCCGGGGCACGCGTGCGGGACTGGCTCAGCCCCGGCTACTCCGGGTTCGCTCCGGAGGCAACCGTCTATGGGACGGTCGAGATCGAGGGGAGCCTGTCCGACCCGACCGCGGCTCTGGACCTTCGGATGCACTCCATGACGCTCGCCGGCCGATCCTTCGAAACCGGGCGCGCGCGCGCTGTCTACGAGCATCACTGCCTGTCGATCGAGGAGATGCTCCTGGAGCACCTCGGGACGCGGCTGTCGGCGAGCGGTCACTATGACCCCGTGTCGGGGCTTTCCGTGGAGATCGTCGCCGATCCCGTCGACCTCTCCGAAGTCGCCGCCGAGCTGCGGAGCCGATATGGAGTTGCCGTCGCCGGCCGGATGCAGGTCCGCGCCGCAGTCAGCGGACAGCTCGCGGCGCCGGAGGCGACCGTCGAGGCGCAGTCATACTCGTTGACCGTGAACGAGGTCGCCTTCGACCAGTTCAGCCTGTCCGGGAGGGTGGCCGGCGGGGTGGCTTCGGTGGATTCGCTCCTCATCAGGAGCGGCGACAGCGAGATCAGGCTGGGCGGCCGCTGCGACTATCGGGCCGGGACCCTCGCAGTGCTCCTGGACGTCGAGAACCTCGACCTCGGCACGGTGTTGACCATCGGCGACAGAGCTGTCTGGCGCCTCTATCGAGCAGGGGTTAGGTCGCAGCACTTCGCCGCCTACGCCAAGATACCCCGGCCTCTGGGAGGTCGGCTGACGTCACAGGTACGCGTGACCGGGCCTTTGACGGCGCCAACGGCCGAGATCGCCGTTGCTCTGGACAGGCTTGCGTTCGACGGCAGGAGCATCGAGCACATCGGTGGCGACGTGGCTGTATGGCTCGCAAGCGAAGAGCGCGGCAGCTTGTCTTTCGAGAGGGCAAACGTTGATCTCTTAGCAAGCCACGAGATGGCCAGCGCCTCGATCAGGGGGAGCATCGCCGGCGACAGCGGCACCGACCTCGTGGTGGATATCGGCAACCTCGATCTCCACCTGCTCGTGCCGTGGCTGCCCCATCCTGTGGATCTCGGCGGGCTGGCCACGATCAACTTCGACATAGCCGGTTCAGTCCGCGAGCCCGTGCTGCGGGGAGACGTATTCGTCGACAACCTGCGGATCGGCGCCTTCGAGGTGGAGGCCGCGCGCGCCAGCCCGATCCGCGCCCAGCAGGGAACCCTGGTGTTGGAGGAAGTTCGACTCCGCAACGGGCCCATGGAGGCCGTGGGCAATGCACTGCTGCCGCTGCCCGGACGCAGCCCGATGGAGGCCCTTGCGGCTCCGCCCAAGGCGGAGCTGCACCTGGAGAATGCCACCTACTCCCTCGTGCCCGGGATGCTGCCGGCAACCTTCGACGCGGATGTCTACCTTCTCGGCAACAAGCTCCTGCTCTATCAGTCGGCGGAGGGGAAGGGTGGGGCGACGCTGCCGGGCATCCGCGGGCGGCTTGGCTCCGGCGCCTTCTCGATAGGCGGCAGCGTGCTGCTGCGCAAGCTCGCTCCGGCCGAATGGAACGAGAACCAGTTCGACGTCGTATGTGAACTCGACCGGGCAGAGCTCAGCATCCCTGGGCTGGTGACGGGCAGGCTAGACGGCGGCCTCGAGCTCACTACCGTGCGAGAGTTCCCAGCCGACGCCGGGGATCACATGCGGCAAGCGGCATGGCAGGGGATGAGAGCGGCATTCGCCGCGCTCGGCACCTCGGTATCGCTCGTCGCCGAGGAGATCGGACCGCAGCTCGCCGGCGCCAGGCCGCAGGCCGTGTTGAGGACGGCCGACGATAGGCCGATCGTCGTCTCACACGCGGCGTTGGGCGTGCCACAGCTCGGCAAGGCCCCCAGCGTCGGCACCTTTCCCTTCGCGCCGATGGTGGATGTCTGGCTGCGGGTGGGTGAGGAGGTGCGATTCCAGTTCGGGGCCGAGCAGCGCCCGACCAAGATACTCTTCGAGCCGGGACGCACGCGCGGCAAAGAGGGCGGGCCCGGATATCTGCACCTGGGCGGCAGGCTGAGCGCGCAGGGGCTTCGGGTGGACGGCGAAGTCGAGAGCCGGGAGGGACGAGTCGTGTTCCCGAACGGCGTTCTCACCCTTCGGAGCGGAAGTGCGTGGATCGCGCGCGAGTCGGGCCACTGGCGGATAACCGTCAGCGCGCAGGCCGACGGCCGGGTGGGAGACTACAAGGTCTCCCTCCGTCCCAACGGGCAGATCTACCCGTTCGACAGCAGATTGCTGGCCCTCAATGCGAGCTCGATCCCCTACCTCGAGGAGGCGTTCATCAAGGCCCTCCTGGTAGGACCGGTGCTCGCCCCGAGCCGCGGAGGACGCCAGGACATCGCCGCCCTGCTGACCGTCCCGGGCAGGGGCGATACGGGGGCGGGCGGGGGAGAGATCACCGGCATCGTGATCCCCCCGTTCGGCGGGGCGCTCGGCATGCATGAGGTGGCCCTTGATGTGGCATTAGAGGGAACCATGCGGCTGAGGCTGGGTGAGGAGATCTTCCGGCACGTCTTCGTCACATATGTCAGCCCAATCAGCGGGGCTGAGGGAACGCGCTCGCTGGGTGTGACCTACGAGATCAAGCCGCCTGTCTGGTCTGTCGGCTGGAGCGTCAACGAGCGCGACCAGGCGCGTTGGGAGGTGCAGGCCTTTGTGCCCTTCTAGCCGGGATGCCGCGAGTTGCTCGCACCTGGCAAATGTGCTAGACTCAACGCCGAACTTTGCGCCTGCCCGGGTGTCGAAGCCAGCGGTCCGGAATGCCGCCGGAGCGGGCGAGTTCGCCGATGTGGCGAGCAGGTGGCCCTCAGTGGACGATCGTCCAGTCCAGGACGGCGAGCACAGCGGCCATCCGGTGACCGAGGCCTTCGATGAGCTCTTCCAGGCCTATGAGCAGAAGATCTTCAACCTCGTCTACCGGCTCGTGGGGGACTACGAGGACGCCGCCGACCTGACCTCCGATACTTTCGTGCGCGCCCTGCGGGCGTACGATCAGTTTCGGGGAGATGCCCATCCCTATACGTGGCTCTATCGCATCGCAGTCAATCTATGCAAGAACTACTTCCGGCAACAACAGCACCGCAGCCGCGTTCACTCGTTCTCTCTGGATGCCCTTGTCGAG
>DAOVEW010000338.1 GCA_030668755.1 Bacillota bacterium
GGCAGCTGCGCCCAGGAGCGGCGCTGAATCGCCGAGTTCTGGCGAGAGCAGAACGCACTGAGAGAGAACGCGCGCGCGAGCGGTGGACTTGAGTGGGCCTTCGGCGGCGTGGAGGAGCGCCTTGCCGAGCGAGGCGGGCGAGCTATCTACGATGATGGCCTGTGGGCTGAATAGAGTGGCGAGGTTGGCGAGGCCGATGGCGAGATAGCGTCCTGTTTCCTCGAGTGCCCCGCGCGCTACGGCGTCGCCGGACGCCGCCATGCGCACGACATAGCCCGGCGTGATGGCGCCGAAGTTGCCGCCGGCTACGACCGCGACGGCGCTCGGAGCACCGCGCCGGACCGCCTTCACAACGCGGGCCAGCAGCGCCTCGCGTCCGGCGAGGGCCTGCCAACACCCGGACTGGCCGCAGGCACACCGAGGGCCGCCGGCCTCGATGACCATGTGTCCAGGCTGACCTGGCAGCATCCGGGGGAGGGGGAGGAGTCGTCCGTCCAAGACGAGTGCGACGTCTATGTCAATGCCGACGCGAACGTATAGGACGTCGGCAAGCCCTTGGGCCGCTCCGAAGCACGTTTCGGCAAAGGCGGCCGCCTGGGTTGGGCTCAAGAGGGTGGTGGGAAGCCCGAACTCATCGGCAAACGGCGCCGTAATCTGGATGTCTCGCCACGTGGGGAAATCGCCGCAGGAGGTGCACACGCCATCTTGCGAGTGAAGGCTGCCCGGCACGGCAACGCCGATTGCTCCCGGGCGAGGTCCGGATGAGTTCAGGGCGGCGAGCGCCTCACGCACCGACTGCAGGGCGAGCCCGAGCGTGACCTCTGGTTCGACGCGGGCGCGGCTTGCGCGACGCGCCTCGGCGAGAACGCGGCCGTCGGGATCCACGGCCGCAGTGCGGATAGCGGCCGCTGTGATCACAACGCCAAGCGCGGGGAACCGAACCTGCGGTGGGCACTCCGTCTCCGGGGCCCTGGCCCGAGCCTCGCTGCTGGTCGGGGCAATCTCCAAGATGGTCGGCTGGAAGCCGTCCTCGGAATCGCGCTTGGCCGAGACCAAGTAGGACGCCAGGGGCCGGGAGACAGCGTCAAGGGCGGCGGCGACTGCGGTGTGGGACCGATCGTTTCGTACCAGAGCGGACCCAATAAGGTCTAGCTGTCGGTTGCCGTGCGATATTCTGACCACTGCACTGATGACGTCTTGTCCGATTCCTGTTGTGAGTGCTGCTACATCGAGTAGCTTGACCTGGGGAGTGGGCGGGCCCGTCGCGGACTGCTGAAGATACTGCTGCATAGCATCCACAGACGCCGCCGCCGCAAGCTGCCAAGGCTCGTCGAATTGGGCGCGACCCACCGCGCTTCCTATGAAACGATGCGAGTTGAGGCTGAGTGTCGTCCGGGCCTCACAGTTGCCGCGCCCGACGGTCAACTCGACGGCATGGATGATCAAGCGGGGGACGGCCGGACCGGCCGCCTCCGAACCGACCGGGAAAGCATGCGCCCGGTGCGGCTCCGGTCCGGCCTGTTTTGCCCGAGTCTGCACTAACTCTCCTCCGCTTGCCGCTCCGGCCACATGCTGAGCTGGCCGCGGGACTGCTCGCGGAGTGCGCGCCGATAGGCCTCCCTGGGAGGCACACCGACTTGGCGATGTCGCCAGATGGCCTGCACCAGGTGGAGCTGCTCGGTGGTGTAGAGATTACGTTCGATTTTGCCGTGACGTTGCTTGATCGGCCGGATGTAGCCACGCTGCTCTAGGTAGTAGGCGTGCTCCTTGGTCATACCCAGACAGCTTGCCAGCAGATCGGCCATGGGATGGAGATTGCTGAGGACGTCGGCGCGCAAGGCTCCCCCACTTATGCTTATGTGGATACCGTCCGCGATATGGTAGCCCCTGCGAGCATGTTCGTCAAGCACAAATTCGGGAAATTCGTGCTGGATTCGCTACCCCCGGAAGGAATTCGCATCAGCCGAATGCCACAGCGCAAGGGTCGTTCGCCGCCTCCAGTGCCCTGCCAGCGCGGGCTGCCCTGCACACGCGCATGGCGCGGCGCCCCGTTGGGAAGCGGTGCAGCGAACGCGCTCCGGCAGAGCAGTCCAGCCTTCCGCGCGAGGGGGCAATAGAGCCCTCGCGCGGCGAGCGCCGCGCGCGAGCATATCGCAACGCGCATGCTGCCCGTCGGCGGGGACGCGTTCTGAAAGGGGTTCGCTGAGTGGGTGTCCCGCCGCCACCGCGACTGGTCGTGTCTGCCGCAACCCGCCTCCCAGACAGCGGGCATGTGGGAGCGAGGGCCAGGTGCCAGGACCGGAGACTTGGGGCGGCGAAGACCAAGCATGATATCTCGGACGGCGACGGCGATTGGGATATTGGGGAGACGGGCGCGGCGCTCGCGGCGTGGTGCATATGACTGGAGCGCGGGAAGAGGAAGAGGCGGCGGGGGTGGCGGTGAAGTCGGTGGGGAAGACCGCGGAGCAGGTGTCGAGGTGTTGGGCTCGGGCGGCGGCGCTGCCGGGCGACAGCCGAAGAGGAAGGTGGGGCTCGGAAGAGGAAGAGGCCTGACTCCAGATGAGCGAAGAGGGCGAGACAAAGGAAGGTCGGGCGTGGGCGCGGAAGCCGCGCGTGCTGGTAGTGGAGGACGAGTTCGTCGTCTCTCTGACCCTCCGCGTACAGCTCGAGGCCGTGGGGTGCGAGGTTGTAGGCACGGCCAGGGAGGCGGACACGGCAGTTGACCTGGCGGTCGAGCTCCGGCCCGACGTGATACTCATGGACATCGGGCTTCCGGGAAGGGATGGTGTGGAGGCGACGCGGGAGATCATGGAGCGGGCCCCCACTCTCATCATCGTGGTGACCGCTTACGGCGACGAACGGGTGCAGCGCGCGCTGGCGGCCGGCGCCCGGGTGGCATTGACGAAGCCGGTTCTGGAGGAGCAGTTG
>DAOVEW010000015.1 GCA_030668755.1 Bacillota bacterium
AACAGCGTCTCGCAGGCGGGCACGACGACGAGCTTGTAGGAGGCCTCGCCGACGATGAAGCGGCGGCCTTTCACGGAGCCGCTTTCTGCGATGATTGTCTCGTCGCCCAGATCGAAGTCATAGTGAAGGGCGAGCAGGTCCTCGGCCACCTGGTTGAGGTGGTCGCTGTGGCGGCACCGCGCGTCAGGAGTCGGGGCCCCGCCCCAGGCTGTGGCGACGTTGTGCAGCAGCAGGACCTCGCGCACCGGCTTGCCCAGGGTCGTGAAGAAGCAGGCGCGGGCGAAGTAGTCCTCGATCACCGGGAAGTAGCGCCACCACGGCTGGTGCCAGGAGAAAGTTGGCGGGTAATCCCGCTTGCGCATGCCGCGGATGGAGTACGGGGTGAGGTGCTGGCACCGGGTGCTTATGCCGAGCACGGTCTGCCAGTCGCCCGACCACTTCTGGCCCTCGAAGGTCATGTGCCATCCCGAGGTGCCGTAGGTCTCGCTGAGGGTCCTGCTGCGGCCGAGCTGATGGGCGATGCTGGAGGCCTGCTTGCAGGTGAGCGTCTCCTGCGTCTGCTCGGTCAGAATGTCGATGCCGGGCCGCTGCATGTGGCGGAGGCTGGGCATGGCGGCGCCGCCGACGGGAATGGCGTCGAAGTCCTGCTCCATGAGCATGTGCCCCGTCAGCTCGAGGCCGTTCTCCTCGCACCAGGCGCCGAGCTGACCGCAATAGGCCTCTGCGAACAGCTCCGTCACGGTGCGCCAGAAGTCATGTCTCGTCTTGAAGAAGTCAGGACTGGACGAGAACAGCTCCGGCAGCCTGGCCAGGAGGTCGTACCCGCGGCGCTGTCGGAACTCCCGGGGGAGGCGAGGCGTCCAGGGGACGCGGCGCCCGGGTGGGAGCTCGTGGGCGCTGAAGATGTTCGGTTCATCGGTGAAGATGCCGGGGATGGTCTTGCCGAACTCGTGTGAGAAACGCTCGCGATAGGGCTCGTAGCAGAAGGAGATGAACGCCTGCACGGAGGCCGGGTTCATGTTGTCCGCATACGGCAGGCCGTCGAACCAGGGGGAGGGCGGGGGAACACGGATTGCGAACCGCTGGAGCGACTCGCCCTCTCTCGGTCTCTGCTTGGGCCCGAGCCTCCGGTACGCGCGGACGTCGCCGTTCCCGTGGACAACCGCGAAGCGATGGTCGGCCGCGTCCTCTGGTGGGTTCATCTCCAGGTAGTGCATGGCGAACTCGGGGTTGCGGCGCACGACCATGCCGCCGCCGTAGCCGCTCGGCCAGCGGTCCTCGTCGTAGAGCCAGGCTTGCATCCGCTGTCTGCGCGCCTCGTCCACGGCTGCGGCGATGCACTCCATCCAGCGCTCGCCCATGAACGGGGTGATGAGGCCGATGCGGTTGTGCATGAAGAACCCACCGAGGCCGGCGCGCTTCATCTCTCGCACCTGGCGACGGAGCTCCTCGGGGTCAAGGTCATCGTTCCAGGACCAGAACGGCGCGCCGCGCCATTCCGGTCCGGGATGGAGAAATGTCCTCTTCGCGCGGTCTTCCCGCATGGCAGCCTCCAACTTGCGTTGTGCACATCGTGTTTACGTCGTGGTTTGGACGCTCGGGACGCCGACGGCCCTCTCGCGTGAAGCGGGGCGAGCAGGGCCCGCCCCGCGCTTGTCGCTGCCCTCGCCCGCCGGCGCAGCAGATCGCCTAATCGTCTTGGGGGAATATGGGCGTCAGCTCCTTTGCCATGTCGCGCAGACGCCGCTCCTCCTCCGGCGTGATCGGCCGGAAGCTCTCCGCGATGTCGAGCATCATAGGGAAGAGCTCGGTCTGCGCTGGGCTGACGGCTGCGGTCACCTCCTGGGAGAGCGTCCAGCGGAAGGGGAGCTCGGCCTGGTCTCGCTCGTCATAGGGCTCGTACCAGCACTTCGGCCACTTGGCCTTATCTCTGTCCGGCGAGAAGGTCCGCGCAACCGACTTGAGCGCCAATCGGGCGGCGCCGCTGGCCTTGGCGGCTTCGAGCACCCTTGGGCCAAAGCCGCCGAACCAGCAGGCGAAGTTGATGGGGAACAGGATGGAGTCGAAGGCAAAGCGCCTCAGGGCTTCGAGGGCGGCCTCTTCGGAGTGCGCGCTGAACCCCAGGAAGCGCGCCTTGCCATCCTGCTTCGCAGCCTCAAGCGTCTCCATGGCCCCGCCCGGCCCGAAGGCCTTCTCTACGTCCGCCACGTCCATCAGGCCGTGGAGCTGATAGAGATCCACGTGGTCGGTGCGGAGCTGGCGCAGAGATCCCTCCAATTCTGCTGCGGAGCCGGCTCCGTCGCGCTCTCCCGTCTTGCAGGCTAGGAACACCTTATCCCGATAGGGCTCCAGGGCCGGCCCCAATCGCTCCTGCGCGTTCCCGTAGGTGGGGGCCACGTCGAAGTAGTTGACCCCACGATCCACTGCCTCCGCGACAATACGATCCGCCTCGGCCTGCGGGATGCCGGACACGACGATGCCGCCAAATCCCAGGATGGAAAGCTCTTCCCCGGTCTTGCCGAGCACTCTCTTCTGCACGTTCCGCCGTCTCTTTCGCGGCTCGTCCGCGCGCCATAGGCCCCGCGAGTCAGGGCGACCGGGCGCTGACGGACTCGTCCTCAGGAACCTGCTCGCCACTCTCACCGGCCGGCTCACCGGTCGCCTCGCCCTCGGCCGCCTCCTGGTCTGGGCGGCGGATGGTGACGCGCACCTCCCGGATCTCGTCTCGGGGCAGGAAGCGACCTATCGTGGTGCGGGGGCACTTATGCCTTTCTGCGAGCTGGTCGCCGGGCCTGATGCCGGCCCTGTCGGCCGGGCCGTCGGGCGTTACGTCGCCAATGTACAGGCCGTGGGGGCGTGAGATATGGACGTCCAGGATGGTCTCGAGCTGGCCCTTGGGACAGCCCTTGAGAGGGCCGACTTCGTCGGCCGGTGGAATCGCGATCGTTGCCGAAATCTCCCTGTACTTGGTCTGAGGCCGCCTGCGTCTCGCGGTGCGGTCACGCGAAGGGGTCCTCTTGAAACCCGGGAACGATCGCCACGGCCGCACTTGTGGGTAGACCACCAACATGCCGCCGTAGCCGAGAAGCAGCACAACTGTGACCGCCACCAACCAGCGGAGCCTTCGAGTCATGTGTGCCTCCACGAGAATCGGGAACCGAGTGCCGTCTGGGTCTGCTAACGGCCGGGCCCGCTGTGTTCGCTCCTCTTTCCGGTTGTTCGGTGCGGCTGTGGAATTCCCTCGCGTGTTTATGTGTAGATGGGGCAATCCTGCGAGGCAACGTTCGAAGGCAACACAATCCGACTGAGGATGCTCGCCGGGTAACTGCCCGGCCGCTGTAGATCGTCAATCGAGCATATCTGCGGCGCGTATGCGGAACTCCATGGGCGGACAGGCGTAGACCGCGTTCAGCTTCCCGCGCAGCAGCAGCCGATCTCGAAGCGGCTTCACGCTCTCCGATGCCAGCGCGCAGTCGCCGACAATCGCCACCGGGCAGGCCAGGTCGTCCGGGACGTCCGGGTCCCTTCCCACGATTACGGCGAGGGGATGGCTCTCGTCGAGGAGACCTTCACGCTTGAGGCGGTCGAGGCCGCGCCGGATGTAGTAGGAGCAGGAACGGCAGTAGTCGCCCGCGTAGAGGCGAAGGCCGGGGAACTTCTCCTCCGACAGCCCCACATCGGGTCGCGCGAAGGGGCAACGGACCGCTTCAATGGATTCGCCGAGTACACTGATCTCAGCCAGGTCGGCCTCGCCGAGCCCCGCCTCCCCGGCCAGGCGAGTGGTGTCCACCTCGTCGGGATCGAATCCCATGACGCCGCCGGCCACAGCATCGAGCGCGACCGCGTCGCGGCTGGCCATGATCAGCCCCATCTCCACGGCGCGACCATCCGCCGCGTGATCGGCTTCTTGGCCCACCAGAGCGTCGAGCACGTTGAGGTCGGGGCGGCGTATCCGGAGCAGGTCGGTGAGCTTGCGGGGGAGGGCCAGCTCGCGATAGCAATGTTGGTAGAGCTTGTCGTAGTCCGATACGATGCCATGCAGGTTCTTGATGGCCAGCGTCACCGTGGTCAGGCTGTGGATCTTCATGACGGGGAGATTGATGAAGACGTCGGCCTCGAGGATGGTGCGGGGGAGGTGGGCCGTGCGCAGCACGTGTGCGCCCGCCACCTGCACCTCTACAAACTCGTCCTCCTCCAGGTACACGACGTCGAAACCCGCCTCCTCTGCCGCGCGAGCCATCCCCACCGCCTGGAAGCACCCTCGCGTCGAGTTCGCTTCCGTGCGATATTTCGCCGTCGAAATGCTCCGGCCCTCGGCGACGATGACGCGACCGGCTCCCGCCTCTCGCGCCAGTTCTCCTACCGCGACGACGACGCGCGGGTCCGTGGTGGTTGGGGCGGGACGAGGCGCGAAGACGTTGGGCTTGAGGAGGACGGTCTTGCTGGCGACGAGCGCGGGGAGGTCGCAGACGGATGAGATGGCGCGACCAACAGGCTGACGGAGCGCGGCCACATCCTCGCCAGAGTGCGCCCGGACCACTGAAACACGGCTCAGATCACTCATCGGCGGTTGCCTCTTCCATCTGGTCCTGAAACAGCCAAACTGGGCCTACGGCAAATGTGGTGCACACGTCGATCAGCTGACACGCGTCGGCGTCAACTAGCCGTGTGCACTCAGGAAACAGCGACAGGAAGTAACGAATGGCAATCGCCAAGTAACCACAGCAACTCCTGATGAGCGTGGGAACGACCATGTCCTGCATAGCAGCCGGGTCGCTACCGAAGCCGGCAATCTGGTCTATTGCACTCGGCGCGCTGTGAAGGTATGAGGAGAGATGCCGGTATTCCGCGTCGTAAACGGACGAAGCAAGGCATGCTCGCTCTGCCCGCTCGCGGAACTCAAGCGCGAACCCTTTCCCACGATACCTCCCTGCGTTACTAAAGTCGCCCTCTTCCCATTTCCGCCGATTCTTTTCGCCCAGACTTTGGAAGTGCGCGTTTGCGCGAAGGCGCGTGATGAGAGCATGCACCTGGTTATGTAAATTCGCGCGGAAGACGTCCGCCTGCTCGCGTAGACGCTGCCCCTCCGGATGGATCTCCTGGCCAATGCGTGGAGCGAAGCTGTCTCGTTCAGCGCGGATGCAGTCTGACATGTAGAGGCGTTCACGGACACAATGAAGATCAGCTATGAGGAATCGGAACTCCCGTTCGTCTTCCTCGATTTCGTCAACGCAGAAGTAGTGGAGGTTGATAGCTGCCTCCATCAGCACACGCGCGAGTGTCGCGGTAGCTACCGGATTCCACACGTGTGGAGCCGCGTTACTCCAAGGTCCACTCTCGGGATGGGTCTTCAGCAGCGCATCGGCGGTCAGGCAGACTGCCGTGAAGATATGCGACGCATACTCAAGCCTGCGCCCTGATCCCGCCTGGCCGGCACTAGCGGCCGAGAGCCGGAAAGCTAGAATCGCGAGGCACCCGAAGTCGTGTAGCGTCCCAGGCAGTGTCTCCTCGCTCTTCTCTTTCGTCACGACGTCTCCCGTCGGTCCAGGCGCGCTAACTCAGCAGCCTGGCCACAATCGCCTCCCCCATCTCCCTCGTCCCCACCGCCGTTGGGTCGTCGCGGGTGGGTTTGAGGTCGTAGGTAACGGACTTCCCCTCGGCGATGACGGCGGCGACGGCCTGCTCGACGCGGTCGGCGGCCTTGCTCTCTCCCAGGTGTCTCAGCATGAGCACACCGGAGAGGATGAGCGCGGTCGGGTTGACTTTGTTCTGGCCGGCGTACTTGGGGGCCGAGCCGTGGATGGCCTCAAAGACGGCGACTTCATCGCCGATGTTGGCGCCGGGAGCGACACCCAGGCCGCCGACTAGGCCGGCGCAGAGATCGGAGAGGATGTCTCCGTAGAGGTTGGGCAGAACGAGAACGTCGTAGAGCTCGGGTTTCTGGACAAGCTGCATGCACATGGCGTCCACGAGCCACTCGTCATACTCGACCTTGCTTTCATAGCGCTTGGCGACCTCGCGTGCGGTGCGGTAGAAGAGGCCGTCGGTGGCCTTCATGATGTTGTCCTTGGCCACAGCGGTGACTTTGCGGCGGCCGTTTTCGAGAGCATAGCGGAAGGCGAACTCGACGATGCGCTCTGAGCCAAATGCCGAGATCGGCTTGATCGAGATGGCGGCATCATCCCTAATGCGGCCCCCAGCGAGCCCGATGACCTGCTTCGCCTCGGCGGTCCCCTCCTCGAACTCGACGCCGGCGTAGAGATCCTCTGTGTTCTCGCGCACGACGACGAGGTCAACTCCCTCGAAGCGCGTGCGCACACCAGGATAGTGCTTGCATGGGCGCAGGCAGGTGTAGAGGTCGAGCCGCTTGCGAAGGGCGACGTTGACGGACCGAATGCCGCCGCCGCGGGGGGTGGTGATCGGGCCTTTCAGCGCCACCTTGTTGCGCCGGATCGAGTCCAGAACGCGGTCGGGCAGCGGCGTGCCCTCTTGCTCCATGACCGCGACGCCGGCCTGCTGGGTCTCCCAGGCGATCTCGGCGCCGCTGGAGTCGATCACACGCCGGGCGGCTTCGGTGAGCTCCGGCCCGACTCCGTCGCCGGGGATGAGCGTGACAGCGTGCGGCATATGGATGGCTCCTCCTGACTCGAATTGTCAGTGATTATAGCAGAAACGCACCCGAGCAAAGGGCGGCAGGGCTCTGGAGGACGGCGAGCGAGGTGTGTGGGTCTTAGAGACACGGTCACATGTGAGGTACAGGAGATGAAGGAGGGAGAGACCGCAATTCGTGCAGGAATACCGGTTCGATGATGCGGTCCCCTCGGGCGGTCGAGCGGCGCGTCGGGAGTCAGGGAGGCAGATCGTTGTGAGAGCTCTTGTTCTGGGCGGCACGAAGTTCTTTGGGCCGTTCGTCGTGGACGAGCTATTGGCGCGGGGCATAGAGGTGGCCGTGCTCAGCCGGGGCGAGGCGCCATTCGCCGAGTCGGTGCGGCGGTATCGGGGAAACGCGTCCGACCGGACTGCAGTTCGGAGGGCGCTTCGCTCTTGGCGGCCGCACGCCTTGATTGACATGCTGCACGACGGTCCCGAGCACGCACAGAATGTGATGAATGCCTGTGCCGAGAAGGTGCAGCGGTCGGTCCATGTGAGCTACGGGACGGTGTACGGCTCCAGCCCGACGTGTCCGGTGAGCGAGCAGACAGAGGTGGCGCATCCGGAGGAGGTCTCTCCGGAGGTGAGCGCGCAGATCGCGGCCGACGAAGTGGTGCTGGAGGCCGCGGCGAGCGGAGCGCCTGCGGCGATCGTTCGGCTGCCGGAGCTGTACGGGCCCCGCGATCCGAGATGTGGCGAGTGGTTCTTCGCGCGGCGGGCGCTGGAGGGGCGGAGGCGGATAGCGCTTCCGGATGCAGGGCTGCACATCTGCCACCGAGGCTTCGTTCAGAACATGGCATGGGGGGTGGCGCAGGCGGTGACGGCGGCTCGCGCGCCGGGCCAGATCTACAACCTCGGGGAGGAGAAGCTGTACACTCTCGCGCAGCTCGCGCGAGGCGTGGTGCGCGCCTTGGGCCACGAGTGGGAGCTGTATTCCGTCCCGGGACACCTCTGGACTGCACCCTATGCGCGCACCTGCTTCTTCGACCTGCGGAAGGCGAGAGGCCAGTTGCGCTACAGGGACAAGATGATCCCGCGCGACGGGCTTGAGCTAACGCTCGCCTGGCTATGCCAGCAGCCGCGCGGCGATGCGTGGGCGTGGCCGGGAATTGAGGAGCCCTTCAACTACGCGCGCGAGGACGAGCTGATCGAAGCGTACGGCCGCAAACTGGAAGACTAGCCGGCCTCTCTGCGGGCATCTGCAAGGATCGCGAGGAGGTTGCGCAGGCACAAGTCGCTGGCGTACTCCCCGGCCTCCGAGAATCCTGCTCCGCCGGGCTGGCTAAGGGCCGCGTTCGACAGTGAGCGGGGCCGCCAGTGGGTCTCCAGTGAGAGGTATCCCTGGTAGCCGATCCTCAACAGGTCCACGAGCTGGCCCTTCCAGTCGATGCTGCCGTCGCCGACCGGCGTGTGCTGGGCCGGACTGCCCCCGGAGCCCCTCTCCGCATCTTTCACATGCACGTGCACGACTGAGGATTCGACGAGTCGATAGGCGTCGGGGTACGGGGTGATGCCCTCCTCGGCCCACACCTCGTTGCAGGGGTCCCACACGACCTTCACGACCGGAGAGCCTATCTCCGCCACGAAGCGCTGGGTCTCGGTTGCCGTGGCGCAGTATGTTGTGTGCTCGTTTTCGATGCCGAGGATGATGCCTTCTTCTTCGGCGATTGGAATGGCCGCGCGGAATTGCTTCTTCACGCGCTCCCAGACGGGCGCAGAGGGACCTCGCTTCCAGAAAGTGAAGACGCGCACCAGGTTGGTGCCGAGCTGCTTGGCGATGCGGGCGCAGCTCCGCAGGTAATCCAGGTTGTCTCGCTGGGCGCCCTCATCGTGGAGCTCGCACTTAAAGACTGGGGAGGCGATGGCGGCGAGGCTGAGCTGCTGGTCCTGGAGCATCGCCTGGACCCGGTCCACCTGTTCGGCGGACAGGTGCTGCACCGGCTTCTCCCACACGGATCTGAGCTCAACGCCGTCGAGATGGTAGCGCGCCGCCAACCTGAGCGCCGTCTCAAGGTCCTGAGAGACCTCGTCGGTGATTATTGCGAGCTTCATATCCGCGCTCCTTCAAGCAATACCGTCACTGATTGTTCTGGCACGGATCCTTCGCCCCCTGCCTGGCGAGGGCTCAACGGCGCCACAGGAGCAGATAGGAGCCGGCGACCGCGGCCATGAGGACGGACGGGATGAGCATCGCAAAGCGCAGACCAGAGAAGGATGCCACCCAGCCCATGAGCGCGGGAACGACAAGCGCGCCGGCGCCCACTCCCGCGATCATGAACCCGAAGACGGGGCCGCTGTGGTGCGGGAAGTGTCGGGCTGCGTCGGTCATCACGAGACCGAAGACGCCGGACATGAGGAGGCCGACCGCAGCGGAACTCGCCAGGCAGAAAGCGATGTTTGGGGATCGGGCGAGGGCGAGGGCGGCGACCGCGCTGCCCACGGAGAGGGCCAGGACCAGGGGCGCCGGCCGAAAGCGGGTGGAGGCGATGCTCGTGGCCAGCCGGCCTGCGATCATGAACAGCCAGAAGACGGAGACCGGAAGAACAGCCGTGCCGCGCGACGAGCCGAGCACCTGCTCCATAAGGGGGCTCACCCACGCGGTGAGTCCGACCTCAGCCCCCACATACATGCCGAGGACGATGAGCAGCAGCCAGAGGAGCCGGGAACGGAGCAGCCCCAGTGCGGCGCCGGGTCTGAAGCCGTCTCGATGCGCGGCCGGGGGCCGCTGGAAGAGCAGCAGGAGGAACATCGCAGCCAGCATGACGGCCCCGCCGAAGAACGCGTGCTGCCAGGGCAGGCCGGCGCTCAGCAGGAGACCGGCAGCAATGGGGCCGAGCACCGCGCCTGTGGCGAAGAAGGCGTGAGCGAGGTTGAGCGCAAATCCGGGGGCCGGCTGGTTGTCATCGGCGATGAGGGCGTTGGTGAGCGCCTCTATGCCGCCTCCCCCAACTCCCATGAGAGCGGCGACCGCCAGAGCGAGCAGGAAGCTGGGCCGTGCGCCGACAGAAGGCACGGCCCCGAAGAGGGCGCAGGC
>DAOVEW010000189.1 GCA_030668755.1 Bacillota bacterium
GACGATGCCCGCGAAGAACAGCAGCAGGAGAGGATAGTACCGGGCCAAATTCTGGTTCGGGTAGCGAGCCATGTAGGAGATCGAGTACAGCGTGGTCAGCGCGGAGATGACGGCGACAATCAAAAGGAACAGGGCACTCAACTGGTCGATGCGCACCGTCAGCGCGGCGCCTATCATTGGGATGCCCAGGAGAGCCGGCGTCTCGACCGGTGTGTCCGAGATCAGCACGGAGAGCGCGGCCGGCAGGATGAGCGCGCTCGCCGCCAGGGCAAACACGAAGGCCAGCGGTCCAACGGTTCGCCTGCGCTGGGCGGACAGCGAGGTCGCCGCTGCCCCCGCCGCGAGAATCCCCGAAGCTGTCAGGATCATCTGCGCCGCGCTCATACCATCACCTCTCGAACCCTACTGTCCACACACCTGTCATAGTGGTCCTCGGCACTCTCTACGGAGCGATCCAGTTGACCAGCGGCAGGCCGAAGATCGGCGCCGCGACACACAACACCATCCCAATAATGAGCGCAATGCTCATGGCCGGAGGCGGGTCCGCGGCGGCCGCCGCGGCCGGGGACGGTGCGCCGAGGAAGATCCGCTGCGCGACCCACATGAACCAAGCGAAGCTCACCACGCTCTCGGCCGCAAGCAGCACGAGCAGGATCGCTCCGTTCGAGACCTCGAGGCTGCCCGTGAAGATCAGGAACTTGCTCCAGAACGTGGAGAACGGCGGCACGCCCGTCACCGCGATAGCGCCCAGCATGAAAGCGGTCGCCGTCAGCGGCATCTTGCCGGCCAGTCCCCGCAGGCGGCTGATCTGCCGCGTGCCGGTGCCGTAGGCGATCGCGCCTGCGCACAGGAAGAGCGTCCCCTTCGCCACACCGTGGCACAGTATGTGCAGCACACCGCCCCGGAAGCCGATGGCAGACCCGAAGATGCCGAGCGCGCAGCCAATCAGCACATAGCCGAGGTGGGCGATGGTCGAGTATGCCAGGAGGCGCTTCAGGTCGTCCTGCCTGAAGTAGCTGACGATCGCCATGAAGATGGTGATCATCGCCATCACGGCCACCACGAGTCCGAGGACAACCGGCACCTCCCAGGCTGCGGAGAGAACCCGTGCCACCAGGTAAACGCCAGCCTTCACCATAGCCGCCGCGTGAAGGTACGCGCTGATCGGCGTGGGCGCCTCCATCGCGTCGGGCAGCCACGTGTGGAAGGGCACTTGCGCGGACTTCGCCCATGCCGCTACGAGCAGCAGGAGGAAAGTGGCGACCCGCAGCCCCTCGCCAAGGCCCCCCAGCGACGCGAACGAGAAACCGGAGCCGAACGCAAAGAGGAAGCACAGCGCCAGCAAGAAGCCAAAGCCGCCGATGTGAGTCATGACGAGCGCCTTCACTCCTGCGCGCTGCGCGACGTTCGTGTGGGTGTGTGAGATCAGCGCCCACGAGCAAAGGGTCGTCATCTCCCAGAATATGAACATCTGGAGCAGATTGGGTGAAAGCGCCACCCCCACCATCGATCCGAGAAAGAAGAGGAGCCAGAAGTAGTAGCGGTTGTCCCCCTCTCGGTATGGATGCTCCGCATTCCGCTCAGTCAAGTAGTCCCCGGAGTAGAGCACCACCATGAAGCCGACCACCGTAACCACGAGCAGCATCAAACTGCTGAGTGGATCCACGAGGACCCCGAACAGCGGCCCCTCGCCCAAAGGGCCCGGCAGCCACGGAAGCCTGCCGAAGTGCGTCTCCCATCCTCCCGGGTAGCTCATCCACGCGGCGGCGGCCGCCAGTGCCGCGGCACCCGCCGCGACGAGCGCGGCCACCACCTTGGCCCCGCGCGACAACACGCCGCACACTACAGCTCCAGCGAATGGGATGACCAGCAGCGTGACTACGAGCGGGTCCATGCAGTCTCCACCTCCCCGGGCTTCCGCTGCGACGCGGCGACGGTCAACCAAGAGGCAATCTCGTCAACCGCGGCTAACACCACCGCGCTCACCTGGGCACCGAAACTCGTGTTGCCCGGCTGCACACCCAGCAGCGCAGTCGGCGTACCGTACTCCTTTTTCAGAAAGCGGGTCAGCAGCGCCAGGCCCGAGTCGTGGGTGGTGCCGAATCGCTCGACCAGCTCGTCTGACGTGCAGAAGACCACCTCGCCCACCTCGCCGCCGAAGTCCACAGCATCGACGAGCAGCACCCGCCTGACCCATTCTTCCCCGGCCAGACCGAGGTAGCGCTCGGGCGCGTCGCCGCAGTCAACGGCCCGCGGCCCATCGATCCGGGCACAGACGAGCGGCCCGACGGCATCGTCGCCGCGGAGTGAGTTCCCGACTCCCAGCACCAGAGTCGGCAGCCGCACCCAGCCTTCAACTGCGTCCCGAACTGCCCTGCCTCGTATCACTCCTCGAACTCCATCATCGCCTTCATCTGCCGATAGGTGAAGACCGGCCCGTCGAGGCAGACGTACTTATCCCCTATCATACAGTGATTGCATTTCCCGATGCCGCATCTCATGTGGCGCTCGAGGCTCGTCACGATGGCGTCCTCACCGAAGCCCAGGCCCACCAGGTCTCGCACGACGAAGCGGATCATGATGGGCGGACCGCATACGAAGGCGATGGTCTCGGGCACATCCAACGCCACCTTCTCGAGCAGCGTGCCGACGACACCGACGTTGCCCGTCCAGCCGTCCGTCGCAGCGTCCACCGTGAGCAGGCATTCCATGCCGTCTGCCTGCTGCCACTCCTCCAGCTCGTCTCCGTATACCAGGTCCTGTGGAGTACGCGCCCCATAGAGGACCTTTATTGATGCGAAGCGGTCTCGCTCCCGGTAGGCATCCTGAATCTGGGGGCGGAGAGGCGCAAGGCCGAGGCCGCCGACCACGAACAGCATGTGCTTGCCCTCGACCTCCTCGAACGGAAACCAATTGCCCAACGGCCCTCGGATGCCGACTTTATCGCCTTCGCCGAGCGAGTGCAGAGCGCTCGTCACGCGGCCGATCTTACGGACCGTGATGTCCAGTGTATCCCGTCCGTGAGAGCTGGAGGAGATACAGAACGGTGCTTCGCCCGTGCCGAACACCGATACCTCCATGAACTGGCCCGGTCGATGACTGAATTCCCGCCGTTCCTCCTCATCGTCGAGCAGCAAGGTGAAGGTCGTCGTGTCGTACGTCTCCGTCTTCACATTCTGGACGGTCGCCAACAGCGGCAGATAGGGATTCTTCACGTCATCACACCTCGGCGAATTGCTTCCGTCACGGCCGGCATGTGCGCCCATCCCATGCAGCCCACCACACACCGCCCGCATCCGACGCAGGCGTGTCGGCCGTTGCGCTGAGCCCATTGATGGCTCACCTTGTGAAAGAACCGGTTGCGCAGCCGATTCGCTCTCTCCGGGCGTGGGTTATGGCCGCTGGCCTCGCGGGCATAGCAGCTATAGAGACAGACGTCCCAATGGCGCTCCCGAAAGCCTTCCCGATCATCCCACCGATCAGTGACGGTGAAGCACGAACAGGTGGGGCACAAGAAGGTGCAGCTCCCGCACTCCAGACAGCGGTCCGCGGCCTGCTCCCAGACCTCCGGCTGCACCTCGTTCATCGTCAGCATCCGCATCGCGGCCGCGATGTAGGCGTGGAAATCGCTGAACTTCTGCTCCGCCTCCCGAGCCAGCCGGTGACGGGCGGCAATGTGCTCCACCTCCGCCGGTTCGAGCAAGTCCTCGTGGGCCTTCGCAAGCGAGTCGCCGCGTTCGGAGCCGATTTCCACGAGCATCCCATCTGTGAGCGCGGTCCACTGTTGATCGTAGCCCTTGTCCAGGAACGGTCCGGCGTCGCCACAGACGCAGAAGCAGTGCTCGTCCGGCTGCTGACATGTAAGCGCGATGAACGTCGAACGCTCTCTACGGCTCAGGTAGTACGGGTCCGGGATCTCCCCTCCGTACATGGCGTCCAGGACGCCCACCCCGGCTACGTCACAGCATCGCACTCCCAGGAAGACCCGCTCGCGCTCGTCGTATTCCGGCTCGACATGGATTCCGTCGTCCTTCGAGAACCGGAGGATAGTCTCCCGCTGCGGCAGCAGGAAACGCTTCAGCGGCTCCACCGCAGTTCGGTAGTCCCACGCCACTTCCGCCGGCGAGTCAATGGGCCCGTAGAAGACATCTCCCCCGTCTACGTGGCGCGGCGCGATCACCTCGGCAGAGCCCACCAGCCGCGCTACGAAGTCATCTATGCGGTTGTGCGGCAGCAAGCGAGCCG
>DAOVEW010000058.1 GCA_030668755.1 Bacillota bacterium
ATGATTGCGGTCACCGCCCTGGCACCAATTGTCATCAACACTAGCGCGGGCGTGAAGGGGGTGGACGAGATGTACCTCCGCGCCGCCCGCATGATGGGGGCCGACGACCGCACCCTCTTCCTCAGAGTACTGCTGCCCGGCTCCCTGCCTCACCTCCTCAGCGGCCTCCGCGTCGGCCTGGCCAATGGCTGGCGCGTCTTAGTGGCCGCAGAAATGATCGTGGGCACCGGTACCGGTCTCGGTTACTCCATCCTCCAGGCTCGCTGGACCCTTGACTACGCCTCCTCCTTCGTATGTCTGCTGCTCATCTGCCTGATCGGACTGTTCATCGAGCGCGGCGTCTTCGGGCCCCTCGAACGCCGCACCGTCGAGCGCAGGGGCCTCGCCCCGGCCGGGTGATCCCGATGATCGAGCTGCCACAGGTTTCCAAAGTGTTCCCTAACCAGGAGACAGGCCAGCACGTGCAGGCCCTTCAGGACGTCAGCCTCCGCATCGAGGAAAACGAGTTCCTCTGCCTGCTCGGCCCCAGCGGGTGCGGCAAGAGCACCCTGCTCAATCTAGTGGCCGGCTTCGAGCGGCCCACGGCTGGCCGTGTGCTGTTCGCGGGCAAACCAGTGGAGAATCCCGGCCCAGACCGGGGCGTGGTCTTTCAGGACCCAACCCTGTTCCCCTGGCTCACCGTCGAGCAGAATGTGGCATTCGGTCTGCGCAATCTCAAACTCAGTCCAGTTGAGTGCCGCCGCATCGCTCGCCGTTTCCTCACCTCGGTGGGGCTGGACTCCTTCGCGGGCGCCCGGGCCCACCAGCTCTCCGGCGGCATGAAGCAGCGCGTCGCTCTGGCCAGAGTGCTGGCCCTCGACCCGCGCGCGCTGCTCATGGACGAGCCCTTCGGCGCCCTGGACGCGCAGACCCGAGACCGGCTTCAAGATGAGCTCCTGCGCATCTGGCAGAACCACCGCAAGACTGTTCTCTTCGTCACCCACAACGTCGAGGAGGCCGTCTACCTCGCCGACCGCGTTGCCGTCCTCGCCCCCGCGCCCGACAGCATCGGCGCCGATGTCCCCATCGCCATTCCCCGCCCACGCGACCGATTCTCCGCCGAGCTGCGAGAGGCGATTATGGCCCTAATGGGCGTGCTCGCCGACCTGCCCTGCTGTGTCCTTCCCTCTCAGATCGAGCCGGCCGGGGAGACCATCCTCCTTCGCGAGGGAGGCTGAACTATCATGCAAACAGCATTCTGGAGCACGCGAAGAATCCGGCTTGCCGGTCTTTTCCAGCTGCTGGCTGGCTGCTCGATCACCGCTCTCTGCCTCGGGGGATGCGCCAAACCCGAGCGCGAGGGCCCCGCGCCATCCAGTACGACGCTCTGTTTCGCCTACCAAGACCGTGTCGCCGACGCGGCCAGCATCATCGCTGTGGCAAAGGGCTTCTTCGATCAGGAAGGCCTGGCCGTGAAGCCCCTCGTCTTCAGCAGCGGGCCTGCGTGTTCCGAGACCCTGCTGGCTGGAAGCGCAGATATTGGGACCATGGGAGACACCACCTCCATCATCGCCGTCAGCCGCGCCCCGGTTAAGATCATTGCCAGCCATGGAGGTGGAGACCACCGCCACCGCATCATCGTCGCCGTTGATAGCCCGATCCGTTCCCCCTCCGATCTCGTGGGCAAGCGCCTTGCGGTCAAGAAGGGCACCTCCACCTATGGCGGACTCCTCGCCTGGGCCGAATCGGTGAACCTGGACCTTTCCAAGGTCAAAGTCACCGACCTGCGCCCTACTGACATGGCCGACGCACTCCTCTCCGGCGCGGTGGATGCTATCGTGGCCAGCGAACCCACCCCTTCGGTTGTCGAAGAGCGAGGCGGCCGCGAACTCTCCACCCTCGGCGGCCTGGGCAACAACTACCCCATCCTCCTGGTCGCCAGAAGCGAATTTCTCCGGGATCATCCCGACGCTGTGGTCCGTTTCCTCCGCGCGCTGCTGCGCGCCGCCGCCTTCATCGAGCACCACCCCGACGAGGCCGTCCAGATAGTCGCTGCGAAGACCGGCCTCTCCTCCACCGCCCTCCGGCGTGCCATGAGCCACCACTACTACCGGGTGCAGGTGGACGAAATCACCCGTTCCAGCCTCGAGAATACTGCCCGGTTCATCGCGGACCAGGGCATCATCACAGATGTCCCAGCGCTTTCGGAGGCCATCGACGATACTTTCCTTCAGCGAGCTCGCCAACAATAGGACCTCCCTGCCGGGCCCCCGGAAAGGAAACTGAACCATGAAGCGATCATCTTACCGACCATCAGCCGTACGCCGGAGCCGACCAGCACCGCTCGTCTCAGTTGCCTTTGCCGTCCTCCTCGCGGTCTGCTCGGGCTGCGCGAGGAAAATGGATGACACCACGACGGCCGCGCCTACCCGGCTCCGCCTCGCCTACGGCAAGAAGATCCACTACGCTCCTCAGATTGTCGCTCTCAAGAAAGGATACTTCGCCCAGCAAGGCGTTGCCATCGAACCCAAAGTGGTCCAGGCCGGCATCCAGGCCGCAGAGGCGCTGACCTCAGGCAGTGCCGACGCCGCGGTTATGGGCGACGCCCCCGGCATCATCGCCGCCGCCTCCGGCATGCCAGTGCGCATCGTCGCCTCTTACGGCGGCGGGGAGCGCATGCACCGACTCGTTGCTGCCCCGAAATCCGGCATTCGCTCCGCCGCCGACCTCCGCGGCAAGCGTATCGGGGTCCAGATGGGATCCAGCACCCACGGTGCCTTTCTGCTCTTCCTCGAGAAGAACGGCCTCGATGTCAAGCACCTGAAGCTAGTCCCTCTCAACCCGCGCGACATGCCCGAGGCGATGCTGGCCGGAGACCTAGACGCTGGCGTCGGCAGCGAGCCGTGGCCCAGCAACATCGAGGAACGTGTCACTGGCAGCTACGAGGTGGCCACCCTATCCGGCCTGGGCAACACCTATCCCCTTGTCATGCTGGTCACAGAGCGTTATGCCAAGGAGCACCCCGATGCCGTAGTCGCCGCCCTCCGCGCCACCCAACAGTCGGTGGACTTCATGCATCAGCATCCCGACGAAGCCGCCTCCCTAATATCGGCGGCCACTGGTGTCCCCGTCGCGCGCGAGCGCAAGATCATGGATACCCTTGAGTGGCGAGTCGTCCTGGACGACGCGACCGTGGACAGTCTCAGGCAGACTGCCGGGTTCCTCCGGGCTCAGGACAAGATTCAGCATCTGCCGGACTGGGATCAGGTGATCGACCGCTCGTTCGTCCAGCAGCCAGGTGCGCTCTAGCTGCATCGAGTAAGCATCACTAACTATGTCTGAAAAGGGAGTCAGATGAAACGGTATCTTAGAATCATCGCGTTGACGCTGTTCATCGGCGGGTCGGCAGCGGCCCGCCTGCCGGCCGCGGAAGCTAAGGACCCGGTGCAACAGGACTCGCTCTCTGACCTGATCGACGTGCTGGCCGAAAAGGGCATCCTTTCCACGGAAGAGCAAGAGGGCCTGAAGCAGCGCATCGAAGCGGCCGAGAAGGCGGCCCCGCCTCCCGCCCCCGAGAAGCCGGAGTACCCGACTGTTAAGACCAAGGTCCGCGTCGAGACCCGCTTCTCCAGCGTCCAGGAGGACGAAGGCCAGCCCTACTTCGGCTCCCGTGACGACCGCACCGGGGGCGACGGATTCGCGCTGCGCCGCGCCCGTCTCTACGTCATGGGCGACCTCAACCCCAACACCGGATACAAGGTGCAGTACCAGTCTGACTGGGGGCACGACAAAGTGAACCTCCACATCGGCCAGATGGAGTGGCGAGGCTGGGAATTCGCCGACCTCATCATGGGGCAGGTCCAGTCCCCCGTTGGCTACGAGCTCCCTGTGTCTGACGCCTACCTTCTCTGCACGGACCGCTCCGCCGTCAGCAACTTCCTGCCACCAGACAAAGACATCGGCCTCCGGCTCGACAGCAAGCGGCCGATCCTCGGCCGGCTCGACTACCAGCTCTACCTGGGCAATGGCAGCGGCAAGCACACGACCAACACCGACGGCGGCTACCTATGGGCGAGCCGCGTTACCGCAGAGCCCAGGCCCGACTTGTCCGTAGGAGCCAGCTACTCCCACAACCGCGGCACCGACTACAGCCCCTACCAGAGCCGCTTCCTGAACAAGAACGGTGACCCCTACGGCCTGCTGGCCGCCTACGCGGCGGCCAGCGTCGACGAGACATGCTGGGAGATCGATGCCCAGTGGCGCTCACAGGACTCCTGCCTCTGGGCAGAGTACATTCGGTCGAAGATCGCTCCCGACGGCACCGCCTCCATCACCACTGACGGCTACTACGTCTACCTCCATCACCTCCTCCCGTACCGAGGCCAGCGCGATAAGCTTGAGGCCCTCTTGGGCTACCAGCAGTTCGACGCCAACCGCGACGTGACCGACCAATATGACCTCACCGCCTACACCCTCGGCCTCAACTATCACATCACCGGCAGCCGTTACGGCAAGCCCCGCTGCCAGGAGATGATACGTCTCAACTACGTCTGGAGCCGAGAGGCCGAAGGTGAGGTCGACAACGACAAGCTCGTCATCCAGTATCAGCTCTGGTTCTGAGCGGGAGTACACCGCTGTGAACTCGCGCCACCGCGTGGAGGCCGCCCTCCGCGGGGAGACAACCGATGTGGTCCCCGTCTTCCTCCGGGACCTCACCCTCGGGCTAGATGTCTGCGACCTGACAACCCCGGAAGTCTGCGCGGGAGGTCCGGGTGGCACTTACGATGCCGACAAATCCGCCCGCTGTGTCATCGAGACCCAACGCCTCCTCGGCCACGACTGTGTGGTCGGCAGTATCCACGACCTCGGCCTCGACGTGGACGCGCTCGGCGGTCGCGTCGAATTCCCCGAGCGAGAGATCCCTTATGTCGTCGAACCTGTCTTCCCCACCGCCCAAGCGATCGCTCGCGCCCATCTGCCAGACCTCCACAGCCAGGGCCGCATGCCCGGCGTCCTGCGGGCCTACCAGATCGTTGCCAAGGCCCTCGGCGACGAAGTTGCCATCGCGGCCAACGTCGAGGGCCCTGTCACTAAGGCCGGTCTGCTGCGCGGGCTGGACTCTCTGCTCTCCGACATGGTGCGCGACCCGGCTGCCGCCCGGGCGGCGATTGACTTCGCGGTCGCACTGGCCTGTGAGCACGTCCGCGCCGTGCTCGACGCAGGCGCGCATTTCGTCTTCGTGGCCGCCGCCTCCGATGGTCCCGGCATCATCCGGCCGGAGCAGTATCTCGAATATACGATTCCCGGCCTGGCCGAAATCCTCGCCGCCGCGCGCGAGCGCGGCGCCCCGGTGGTCTTCCACCCCCATGGCCCCTTCACCCAGGAGCGCTTCTGGCCCTTGGTTGAGGCCGCCATCGAAACCGGCATCGCAGGGTTTCAATTCGGAGAGAACAACGACCTCGCCATCGCCAAACAGCGTTGGGGCCAGCGCATCTGCATCCTGGGCGGGGTGGACATTCCCGAAGTCCTCTTGCCCGGCCCCCCAGAGCGCATCCGCGGGGCGACCAAGAGTGCCATAGCGCACGCCGGAAAGGGTGGCGGATATGTCCTCATGCCCTCCTGCTCCATTCATCGCGGCTTCCCCATTGACCACCTCACAGCCATGATCGAAACCGCGAGGCAAGGCGCGGTCTAGTCGCCAAGCTTGACTGCCACTAGGAAACTGGATATGCACCTCCAGACAGCGACTGCCCAACTCGAGCATGCAATCGAGGCCGGCGACGAAGAAACCGCGCCCAAACTCGCCGAGTTCTTGCTTGATCTCGGCGCCGAGCCCACCCACGTTACCGCGGCCCTCTCCCGCGCCATGGCCCGCCTGGGCAAGCAGTTCCAAAGGCTGGACATCTTCGTGCCTGACCTCTTGGTCGCAGCCGACGCCTTCGAGGCCGCCATGCACGTTATCGAGCCGGCCTTGCACGCCTGTGAGGCCGGCCGCCAGCGGAAAGGCACGGTGGTCATCGGCGTGGTCGAGGGCGACATCCACACTCTCGGAAAGAACCTCGTGCGCGTCATGCTCGCCGCCGACGGCTTTCAAGTCCACGACCTCGGCCGCGACGTGAAAGCCGCTCGCTTTGCTCAGGCTGCCCGGGAGTCCAAAGCAGACATCATTGCCATGTCCGCCCTCATGACCACCACCATGGGCCGCATGAAGGATGTGATCGACGTCCTCGTCAGTGAGGGCCGACGCGACAACCACAGAGTGATTGTGGGAGGCGCTCCCGTCACTCAACAGTTCGCCGACGAGATCGGCGCCGACGGCTGCGCCCAGGACGCCTCGCGCGCAGTGGCGCTTGCCAATAGACTGCTGACCTCCGACCGCCCTGTGGGAGGAGAGACTTGACCGGGCTGGAGCGCATTCGCAGGTCCGTGCGCTTCGAGCCCACCGACCGCGTGCCAGTGGCACCTCTTCTGGGGGCGCACGCCGTCGCTCTTGCTGGCATCCCCCACGAGCGCGCCTGTCAGGATGCCGCTGCCCAGGCCGAGGCCCTGCTGCGAGCCGTCCAAACCTACCGGCCCGACGCTATCTTCACCCTCATGGATCTCAGCGCAGAGCCGGAGGCCCTCGGCGCCGGAGCCGAAATGCGCCCCGGTCAGCCGCCGGTCATTACTCGCCACCTCCACCGAGACCAGCTCGATACTGACACCCTCGAACAACGCATCCTCACGGCTCGCGTCCCCGTCTTCGTTGAAACGGTCTCCCGTCTGCGAGATG
>DAOVEW010000086.1 GCA_030668755.1 Bacillota bacterium
CTTGAGGCTCTCGTATTTCTGCGCCAGCTCGGGTTGCACGATTTGGGCTCTCCACGGCCGGTTGGACGCGCCACTATCATTGTACCACTGGGCAGCAGGAGTCTCCTGGAGGCGAGATGCAGCAACGCAGCCCGCGCGGGCATCGTGTCTTGCTGCCGGACCCGCGGCGGAGCGGCGAACCGGGGTGACAGGACCGAATGGCCTCGATGGGGAAGTAAACAGCGGTGAAAGTGCAAGGGAGGAGCCGAAGGATGAGATACTGTCGCTGGCTCTGGACACTCCCGCTGGCGGCCGCGGTCACGGTGTGGGCGGGGTGCGGGCGGCCGACACTGCCAGGACGGCAGTTCAAGGAGGAGAAGGCGGAGACCGCGACAACTTCGCCGGCCCAGAGCCCACTGCCAGAGGAGGCCGTGCTGGAGTGGGGTGATCCCGAGGGGAAGGTGCGGGTGGTGGCGTTCTACCCGATCGACGACCAGCATCAGACCTTGATGGATCTGGTGAAGGGCCTGGCCGACGAGTATCCGGGCAAGGTATACGTGAAGTACGTGGATTACCGCACGCCGCAGGGGCGGGGGATGTTTGCCCGCGCGGAGTTGACGGTGCCGGCCGTGCTGATCAACGGCGAGAGCAGCCGCGATGCGAAGGTGGGATCGTACGTCCGCGAGGTTGACTTCGTGCAGGAGATGGGCCGGTTCTGGACGCCGCAGAGTCTGAAGGATGCTGTGGCGAGGGAGGTCGAGAAGGCCTACGGGCCCGGAAGCGCTGTCAGGAAGTAACCTCGACGTTGGCGTCGGCAGCAGCCGGTTCGAGCGGCGCCTCGGGGGATGATGCTGCGGCCGATCTGTTCTTGCCCGCTCTCTTGGCGTGGTAGAGGCCGCCGTCGGCCGCAGCCAGCAGGTCCTTGGGGGACAGCCGCCCGGCGTGGGTGGCCGCCACTCCGATGCTGAGGCCGGCAATGGCGGCGACCGCCGCGGCGTCGGGGAGCGCGGGGCGGCCCTTGATGACTCCTGGGAAGGTTGCGATAAGCCGATCGGCGAGGCCGACGGCCTGAGCGACGTCAGACTCTGGGAGGACGACCAGGAACTCGTCGCCGCCGAGGCGTGCTGCGGCCTCGGAAGAACGGATGGCTGTCTCGAGCCTCCTTGCGAGGGCGCAGATTACTTCATCCCCCACGACGTGACCGAACTGGTCGTTGATCTGCTTGAGGTTATCCACGTCGATCATGAGGACCGCGACGGGGCTGCCGGTTTGGGATGCGTGCGCTAACTCGTCAGTCAGCCGACGCTCTATCTCGCGTCGATTGGGAAGCCCGGTAAGGTAGTCGGTGACGGCGAGGTGGCGCAGCTCTGCGCGGAGCCGCGCGTTTTCGATGGCGAGCGCGGCCTCGGTGGCGAGTGACCTGAGGAACTCCAGGTGTCGCGCGGCGAGGCGGCGGCCGGGCCGCGAGACGAGGGCGAGCACACCGATGGGGCCGCCCGGTGTTGCGAGCGGGATGTAGACGATGTTGGAGCCTTGCGGCGCTCCCGCGGACTCGTCGAGGCTGGTTATCGTGACCACGGAGTCGGTTTCGATCGCTTTGCGGGCCGGCTCGGAGCGAAAGCTCGTCGGATGGTCGCCGTCGCCAGCGCGGGTGGAGAGGGATGCCATGGGCCTGAGCTGGTCGTCGCCGAACAGGAGGGATATGGAGCCGTTGAGGGCGCCGGTGGCGCGTGCGGCATGGTCGAGTATGATGGAGAGCACGCCGCCGAGGTCGGCGCCGGCGTTGGTTGTGTGAGCGACATCGTAGATGGCAGCGACGCGGCGGAGCGAGGTGTGCATGGTGTTGCGGAGCTGCTCGCAGAGATTGACCTCGCGCTTCAGGAGGCTGAAGAGGACTGCGAGCGCTATTGCGGACACGCCAAGGGAGAGGAGCCGGAAGGGGCCTGGCGAGACCCCAGCGGTGACCGGGCTGCCAGCAACGGCGACGAAGGAGTACAACGCGCAGCCGAGCAGGCAAGCAGAAATCCCGTCACGGCTATTGAGGCGGATCCCGGCTTGGATGACGGGCAGATAGTAGAGCAAGTAGTATTCGCTGGAAAGGCCGCCGGTGAGCCAGACAACGGCCGTTATCAGCAGCAAGTCGCCGGCGGTAACCGCGGTGTGGTGGGATGAGTCGTCGCGCTCGGCGACCGCGGTGTGACCCGTAAGGGCGAGGTAGAGGGCGCTGCCGAGCGCCAGACCGAGGCCAGTGAGGAACCTGCCATCCATCGCCACAGCGAGGCCAACAGTAGCCGCTGCAGTGAACAGGATGACGGCCCGAGCCGCGTTGATGCGGCGGGGGTCAAATATCTTTGACTCAGGTCGCAGTTTTGTGCCTCCCGCGCCGGCGCGCCGCGGTATTATGCGGCAGTCGCCGGGGTTGTTATTCCATAGAGAGAGGGGGTTTCCGAGCAAGAGCTCGCGGAGTCTGGATATCCCGGCCGGGAGGGAGGAGGCGAGGGCCGGCTGCTACGCTGATCTGGAGCGCCGCTTGTTGGTGTACATTGCGCGGTCAGCGGCCTTGAGGACCTCCTCGGAGCTGCCTACGGAGGAATAAGCGATGGCGGTCCGGATGCGACGCCGGACGCGGGAGCGACAGGAGCGAGCGTCGGGCGCCTGCGGCGGAGGGGAATCTGAGCGCTGGTGCAGCGCTAATTTGCGATGGTGACGGGGACCTCTACAATCAGACCGCTGGGGCCGGCGCGATCCACGGCCTCGACGCGCAGGATGTGAGGGCCTTGCGGCAGTCGAGCGCTGTTGAGCGAGAGGTGGAAGGGCGGACCGGGGACGCGACGCAGGAGCTCGCCGTCGAGTGAGAACTCGGCGCTGACGAGGTTGCCGGAGCCGGTGGCGCGCAGTTCAACGCGTCCGGTGAGGGTATGGTCGGGCGGCGGGGAGAGGAGGGACAGAGTGTTGTGGACGTCGAGGATGCGGCCTGCTGGCGGCGAGAACGAGGAATCGGCGCTGAGGATGACGGCGGCGTAGCGGGGTGCGGCGCCGTCGGGAGCGCTGGGGCCGGGCTGGGAGAGAAGGTGGACCTGATGGCGGCCGGCAGCCAGCCGGACGCGCCCGAACTGGTGCCAGCCGTCGGGGGATCGCGGGTCGAGGGAACCGACCCTTTCTTCGCCGATGTACACTTCGACGCTCTGCCCTCGGCCGCCGCCCAGGAGCCAGACGGTGTAGATGCCGCCGGTGAGGTTCAGGTACGCGGAGTCGCGCAGGCCGGAGGAGGGGGCCTGGCGTCCGAGGCCGCTCCACTCGGCCGCAGGGGTCCAGTCGCCGACGAAGTCGCGGCCGGCGATAAGTGAGATGACCTCGCGGGCACGCCCGCCGATGGGGAGATAGACGGGTATGGTGACGGTTGTGTTGTTCTCGGAATCGCGCGCAGTGATCCACCATTCGAGGCGGTCGCGGTTGGCGAGGGCCGGGATGCGGGCGCGGAAGAGCTGGGAACCGGGGGCGTGCTCCATGGGGAAGGCAATGGTGCCGCCGTCGTTCACGCGATAGGTGAGAGCGGCGTCGGCGACGCCGCGCGGGCCGAAGATGAGCGCGGATACGGCGATGGCCTGCTCGGGGCCGGGATGGGGCGGCTGACAGGCGGCGCGGGCGATGGAGGGTGCGTGGGGGGGAGACACGACTGCGAGCCGGTGGACGACGGAGGGGGCATCTGCGTCGTCGGGGCACGCTATCCTCAAGAAGGCGCCGCCTTGGCAGACCTCGCCGGGGAGGATGTCGCTGTACCAGATGCCGGTGAGCTCTCCTTCGAAGTGCTGAGAGGGGAGGGTTGGATCGGCGCCGATGGCGAGCAGCGCTGGGCCGCGTGCGTCGAGGGCGATGACGGCGGGGGCGTCGGGCGGCAGGAGGGGCAAGGGCAGCCAGTAGAGGCAGCACTGTCCGGGTTCGAGATAGCGGCCGTGGGGATCGGCGTGGGAGGCGCCGGGATCGGGGAGATATGGGATGTCGCTGGGCGGCTGAATGGGGCCGAGGTAGGTGATGAAGGCCTTATCGGCGTCGAGGGGGGTGGGGTCGTCGCCGTCGGAGAGGCCGTCGCCGTCGGTGTCGGGAGCGGATTGGTCGGTGAGCAAGTAGTGTTCTTCGGAGTCGGAGAGGCCGTCATCGTCGGTGTCGCTGCGCGGGACGCTGAGGCGCCAGGCGGGGGACCAGGTGGCGCGACCGAGGCGATCGCGGACGCGGACGCGGAGGTCGAACTGGCCGCCACAGCGGAGGGGAGGGATCTCGGCGGTGTAGCCGTCTTGTGAGGGGCACATGGGCTCGCTGAAGGCGAGTCCGCTGTCGCTGAGGCGGTAGACGACGGAGGCGGAGAGGACGCCTTCGGGGGCTTCGACGACGGCCGTGATGGGCAGCGGGAGATCGGGGTGGACCGGCTCGGGGTAGTCCACCGAGGTGACTCGCGCGGCGGCCGTGCCAGCACGGTCGGGCCGGCGGAGGTCGCGCATGAGCTCGATCATCTCACCGGGCGGGAGGAGGACGAAGCGGTCGGCGACGTGGGCAGCGATGTGAGCGGCCTCGGCCATGGAGAGCGAGTGGGGGTCGAGGCAGAGGGCCGCGAAGCGGCGGTTCAGGGGGATGCGGTTGAGGTAGCTGATGGCGGCCGCGATGTCGCTGACGCGAGGCGCGGCGAGAGCGGGGACGCCCTCGTATACGATCGGCGCGAGGTCGGGGGCGCCCAGCAGGAAGAGCCCGCGGAGGTCGGTTTCGGCCGCGAGACAGGCGACGGCGACGGGGATGTCGGTCCCAGGCGAGGTGGTGTAGAGGCCGGCGGTGATGTCGAGAGCCGCACGGGCTTCGGCGGTTGCGCGGAAGAACGTATAGGGAGCGGTCGCGCGAGAGAGGTCGATCTCGCCGGCGCCACTTGGGCCGAGGATGAACTGGTCTACGCCGGAGCGGTAGGCGCCCGAGTAGTAGTAATGGGCGACGGGTGACGCGGCCTGTGTGAGGGCGGCCGGAAGCGCCCAGCCGAGGGGGAAGGTGCCGCGGGCGGGCTGGTCCCAGAGGTGGGGCATTTCGTTGATGGCGAAGTCGAGTTCGGAACAATCGAAAATGAGGGTGAGGAACCGCGGAGCCGCGGGCTGGAGGTAGCCGAGGTATTGGTAGTGGACCTCATCGGTGCTGATTTGTGATAGGAAGGAGAGATTGGCGGCGTTCGACGCTGTGATAAGATGATGGGAGGCATCGCTGAGGGCGGGACGGAGTGAGAGCGGAACATGGCCGTAGATCGCGGTGCCGGGAGGGAGGTGATGGAGGCAGGTTTGAAAGCTCTCGTCGTCGGGGTCGAGTGGGGGTGAGAATGTGAACATGCGCTGCTGTATGGCGAAGTCGCGCAGGGCGAGGGCATCCGGCGGGAGAAGGGCGGCGCAGGAACGACTGCACTGGGGGAGGAGTGAGTCGGTGGCCCAGCGGTGGGCGGCGGCGGCGGAGTGCCAGCGACCGCGGAAGTCGAGGACGGTGGGCAGACCGAGGTCGGTGGCCGAGATGACGGCGCGGCGAAGGCCAGCGGCGGTGGTGGCGAGGTCGAGGGTGAACGGCTGGTCGGGGTCGTAGAGGATCTGCCCCTCGATGCTGGGGGCCAGTAGGGAGAGGAGCTCCTCCGGGGTTAGGTAGTGTACCTCGCGGGGCGAGACGCGTAGGCAGTAGTCGAGCCAGTCGGCATCAGAGGGATTGGTGAGGAGGAAGACGCGGGGGCCGTCCGGCGCGCTGTTGGCGACTCCCTGGAGGCTGACGGCGAGGAGGCGCTGGGCGACATCGGCGTCGGCAAGGTCGGCGATGAGGAGGGGAGGCTCCTCAGCGGCTATGGGACTTATGGAGGCCAGAAACAGCAACAGCACAAGGAGGTGAATGCGCGCAATCATGGACGGCTCCCTCCGACCGGCGGCGTGAGAGGCAGGGAGAATGATAGCTTCCGGGGGGGAGAGCGGTCAAGAGAATT
>DAOVEW010000298.1 GCA_030668755.1 Bacillota bacterium
CCGTTTCCGGGCGGGATAAGAGCCGCGCTGGCGGCGATAGATGTCCAGCCGCAACACGCGGCGCTGATCGGCGACCAGCTCGTGACCGACATGCTCGGGGGGAATCTGCTGGGGCTGCACACGATCCTGGTGGAGCCGGCGTCCGGGAGTGAGTTCTTCGGGACGCGGCTGACGCGCATACTCGAAGGGATGATCGCCAGGCGTCTGCGACTCGTGCCGGAGACGAGCGGGGAAGAGGAATGATGAGGCCGAGTACGGGACCTGACTGGCAGAACTGGTGTGGGAAGATGGACGGGAAGACGACGGTGACGGGAGTCTTCGGCTGGCCGGTCGAACATAGCCTGTCGCCGCCGATGCACAACGCCGCCTTCGCCACGCTGGGTCTGAACTGGGTCTATGTGCCGTTTGCAGTGCGGCCGGAGGAACTGGGCGCGGCCATTTCGGGAGTGCGCGCGCTCGGTGTCCGAGGCATCAATGTGACGATACCGCATAAGGGCGCGGTGATTGAGTTTCTGGACGAGTTGGATGAGACGGCCACGGCCTTGCAGGCGGCTAATACAATTGACATGAGTGGCGGCAAGCTCGTGGGGTATAATACGGATGGGCCGGGCTTCGTCGCGTCAATGCGTGAGATCGGCTGGGGCGCTTCGGGACGTGCGGCGACTATCATCGGTGCGGGCGGGGCCTCGCGGTCCATCGCCGCCGCCATGCTGCAGGAAAAGGTCACGCGCCTGAGCATCATCAACCGGACAGTGGCCAAGGCCGAGGCGCTTGCAGAGCTGGTGTCCGCCGGAGCCGGAGATGTGGAGGTGCTCTGGGGAGGGCTGACGGGCTCGGAAGCCGAGCAGCACACGCGCGATGCCGACATCATCATTGACTGCACCTCGGTGGGGATGTACCCGCATGAGGCCGTCGCTCCGGTAGTGCCCGAGGAGTGGCTCCATGAGGGGCAACTAGTTTGTGACCTGACCTACAACCCGCTGGAGACGACGCTGCTGAGGGCTGCAAGGGAGCGCGGGGCCGAAGTACTCGACGGCACAGGGATGCTCGTGCACCAGGGGGCTATCGCGTTCGAACAATGGACGGGCGAGACGGCTCCGGTAGCAGCGATGCGGAGGGCGTTGCTGGCGGCGCTGCAAGGTCGCGGATAGGATGCGTGTCATTCGGTGCAAGCCGGCCGGGGGCCAGCTTGGGGGATGCTCCGCATCCCATGGAGTTTGGGGATGCTGCGCATCCCTGCGGAAACTCCACGTGCGCGGTGCAAGCCGGGCAAGGCCCAGCCTGCAAATAGAATTTCCTGCGGAAACTCCATCCGCGCTCTGCAAGACGGGAATGGCGTCTCAGCCCTTTGATTCTCCTCTCCCGAGGGGAGAGGGGAAGAGGCAAAAGGCAACGGCAAGAGGCAACGGAGTCGGGCGGAGGACGCTGCGCGTCCTCATAACGCCCGACCGACGCGAGGACGGAGGGGAGAGGGGAAACGGTACACGGGGGTGGGTCGGCAGGCCTTTTGGAGGGAAGTCGCTGCCTCGGAGAATCGAAACTTGTGCAGGAGGGATTTGACTGCGGGAGGGCGAATATCATAGAATGTAAATTGGACTACTCTCAGTAGAAGACCAATGACAACTATCCGGCGAGGTGGATGTCCATGCGAAGGCGTCGCCAGCGCAAGATGATAGGTCAGATGCTCGTCGAGAAAGGGCTGATCAGCCCACAGCAACTCGATGAGGCACTAGATGCGCAGAAGCAGACTACGGAGCGTATCGGGCAAGTATTGGTGGACCTGGGCCACATCGGGGTCGGTCCCCTCTACGAAACGCTTTCGGAACAGATGAATGTGCCATACATTGATCTGACGGCGGACCCGCCGGAGTCGAAAGTGGCACTGCTTCTGGACCGGAAGACGGCGGAGGACAACAACGCAGTGGCTGTGGGTCGCGGGGACGGTACGATCCGCGTTGCAATGGCCGAGCCGGATGACGTGCTGGCCATTGACGCTCTGAAGATGATTCTGCAGGTGGCTATCGAGCCGCTACTTGCGGACCCGCAGTCCATCAGCACGGCGATCAAGCGGACGTATAAGAGCGGGGAGGGTGCGCCGAGGGCGCAAGCGTCGCCAGTCGCGGCGGCCGGCGGGATCGCAGGGATGCCGGACATGCAGGCGCTGACGGATGAGATCGCCGGCGAAGATGCGCTCGGTGTCCGTGTTGATGAGGAGGAAGCTGACGAGAGCAGAGTGCAGACGGATCGGATTGCGGACATCACCGATGAAGCGCCCGTCATCCGCTTGACGAAGATCATCATCTCCCGCGCGATCGAGGAGCGGGCCAGCGATATCCACGTGGAGCCGTATCAGGACCGGGTGCGGATCAGATACCGGATAGACGGAGTCCTGCACGAGATCATGCCGCTGCCGAAGTTCGTGGCGGCGCCGCTGGTCTCGCGTCTGAAGATCATGTCGGGGATGAATATCGCCGAGCGGCGCGTGCCTCAGGACGGTCGCATCCATGTGCGTCACTCGAGCAGGGATTACGATCTTCGCGCTTCGGTGATTCCGACGACGCTAGGCGAGAAGTTCGTCATGCGGATCCTGGACAAGCACTCAATCCAGATTGGGATGGAGAGCCTGGGCTTGTCGCCGCACATGCTGGGGATAGTCGAGAAGCTCATCGCTCAGCCGAACGGGATGCTGCTGTCCACGGGTCCGACGGGGTCGGGGAAGACGACGACGCAGTACTGTATTCTCAACACGATCAACACGGTGGACCGGAATATCATCACGATTGAGGACCCGGTCGAGTACGAGCTTGACGGGTTGGGTCAGGTGCACGTGAACCGGAAGGCGGGTCTGACTTTCGCGATTGCGCTGAAGTACTTCCTGCGTCAGGACCCGGACATTATCCTGGTGGGTGAGATTCGGGACCTGGAGACTTCGGAGATCGCGATTCAGGCGGCGCTGACGGGCCATCTGGTGCTCTCGACGCTGCACACGAATGACGCGCCGTCGACTGTGACGCGTCTGGTGGACATGGGGGTGGAGCCGTTCCTGATCGCCTCGTCCATCATCGGTTCGATGTCGCAGCGGCTTGCGCGTGTGATCTGTGAGGAGTGTAAGGAGGAGTACCAGCCGCCACGAGATATGCTGCTGACGTTCGGCTTTGACCCGGATGACCCGAACAATGACGGTCTGAAGTTCTACCA
>DAOVEW010000158.1 GCA_030668755.1 Bacillota bacterium
AGACGACTGGTTTGTTTCCGACTGGGACCTTCCTGTTGCCACCAGTTAATGTTGTCGCCGCGGCCAAGCGCAAACGGCTGGTCGGGCAGTGCACACTTGTCCCGGCGGCGGGTCGGTCGGAGCAGTCCACTCTGCAAATCCAGGATGAACTCGCGCCAGAGGCCGTCCTGGCAGCTGCCGAGGACTGACGGGGAAAGGGTACTTCGCGGAGAACGACTCAATCGGGAAGCCGCCAAAGCACTGGTGAACTCGCCGGTTGACTTGGGGTGACATCCGGGGCAGATCGAGGCCATCGTCCGCTTCTTGCCTGCACCGCGGGGACACCCATCCCCGCCATCCTCCTGCCTGTCATTCTCCGTCCGCCTCTGCGGACGAAGAATCTCCCCGTCTTTCCGGTGCCTGGGTGGCCGTGCTCCCGAGGCCTACTCGCCCGACAGCTCGCCAGTCATCCTTGACACCCCGTGCTATAATGAACGTGGTGGGGTAGCTTGTAGGGAAGGAGCTTCGTCTCCTGTCCAAACGGTGGGGTAGGGGAGAAGGCGCGCGTGTGAGGGAGATCGCAGCTGCGGATATCTCCGCCAAGGTGGCCGAGCTCTGCATTCGGGCCTGCACTGTCCTTCCTCCCGACGTCGTCGCGGCAATCGAGGCCGCGCGCGACCGGGAGGAATCTCGCCCTGGCCGTTCCATCCTCTCCCGCCTGCTCGAAAACGCGCAGATAGCGCACCGAGAGCACATCCCCATGTGCCAGGACACCGGCCTCGGCGTCGTCTTCGTCGAGCTGGGCGCGGAGGTCCGAATCACCGGCGGCCACCTGGGCGGCGCCATCGCCGACGGGGTCCGCCAGGGCTACGAGAAGGGCTATCTCAGGAAATCCGTCGTCCGCAGCCCTCTCGATCGCCGCAACACCGGAGACAACACCCCCCCGATCATCCACACACAGGTCACGCCCGGCGATTCCCTCAAGATCGCCGTCGCGGCCAAGGGCGCCGGCTCCGAGAACATGAGCCGCCTCCGCATGATGGTCCCGGCCGACGGCATCGAGGCCGTCAAGAGATTCGTGGTCGAGACGGTAGACCGCGCGGGCGCCAGCGCGTGCCCGCCCGTCGTGCTGGGCGTGGGCCTCGGCGGCAGCTTCGAGCAGTGCGCGCTCATCGCCAAGCGCGCTCTGCTGCGGCCTCTGGATGACACCAACTCGGATCCGGCGGCGGCGGAGCTGGAGCGCGACCTCCTGGACCTCGTGAACGCCACAGGAATCGGCCCGATGGGCGCCGGCGGAAGGACCACCGCGCTTGCCGTCAAGGTGGAGCTTGCGCCGTGTCACATTGCGAGCCTGCCGGTGGCGGTGAACCTCCAGTGCCACGCCGCGCGCCACGCCGAGCACGTGTGGGATTCAAGAGATGCCTGAGGAAGAGCAGCAGGAGAGCCCAATCCGTTTGACCGCGCCGCTGACCGAAGACGATGTGCTCCGGCTGCGCGCCGGCCAGCAGGTGCTCATTAGCGGCATCGTCTACACGGCCCGCGACGCTGCTCACAAGCGGATGTCCGACGCCCTCGCGAATGGCGAAGACCTTCCCTTCGACGTCCGCGGCCAGGTGATCTACTACGTCGGGCCCAGTCCGGCCCCGCCCGGGCGAATCATCGGCGCGGCCGGGCCGACCACCGCCGGACGCATGGACGGCTATACCCCGGCGCTACTGGCGCGCGGCCTCAAGGGCACGATCGGAAAAGGCCCGCGCTCGGCCGAAGTGCGCGAGGCGCTGAAACGCCATCGGGCCGTCTACTTCGGCGGCATCGGCGGCGCGGGCGCGCTGCTGTCTCAGTGCATCAAGTCGGTGGCGCTGATTGCATACGGGGACCTCGGCACTGAGGCGATTCGCCGGCTGGAGGTCGAGGACTTCCCGGCCATCGTCGTCAACGATTGCCACGGCGGCGATGCCTACGCGGAGGCGAAGGAGCGATGGCGAAAGAGGTGATGCCGGACATCGCCATCATAGACTATGGGATGGGCAACCTCCGCAACGTGGAGAAGGCCCTCGCCCGCGTCGGCGGCCAGCCGCGCATCATCGCCTCGCCGGAGGAGGCCGACGGCGCACGGGCGCTGGTTCTGCCGGGCGTCGGGGCCTTCGGTCAGGCCATGGACCGCCTCACCGAATCGGGCTTCGACCGGCTCGTGAAGGACTGGGTCCGCGCCGACAGGCCCTTCCTGGGCATCTGCCTCGGCCTGCAACTTCTCTTCACCGAGAGCGAGGAGTTCGGCCCCGTATCCGGCTTGGACCTCGTGTCAGGGCGCGTCGTTCGCTTCCGGGGCCCGGCCTTCGAGCCGGACGGCGATGCGCCGGGCCTGAAGGTCCCGCACATGGGCTGGAACCGGCTCAATATCGTCAACCCGCATGCACTTCTTGAGGGCGTGCTGGAGGACGCGATGGCGTACTTCGTGCACTCCTATTACTGCGCGCCCGATGATCCCGGCTGGACCGCGGTCACCACCGACCACGGCATCGAGTTCACCTCCGCCGTCGCGCGCGGAAATGTCTTTGCCTCCCAGTTCCACCCGGAGAAGAGCGGCGACCTCGGATTGACTATGCTGACCAACTTCGTCCGCCTGGTCCACGCCGCCGGGAGTCGCGGCTGATGGAGATCATCCCCGCCATAGACCTGCGCGGCGGGCGCTGCGTGCGGCTCGTGCAGGGCGATTACAGCCGGGAGACGGTCTTCGGCGACGACCCGGTCGCGATGGCCCGACGCTGGGAGCGACAGGGCGCGACGCGGCTCCATGTTGTGGACCTGGACGGCGCGCGCGAGGGGGAGCCGCGGCATCTCGACGTGGTATCCGCCATTGCCCGCGCCGTCGTCATTCCCATACAGCTTGGGGGAGGCATCCGAGGCCCCGAGGCCGCTCGCCGCGCCGTGGACGCGGGAGTGGACCGCGTGATCGTGGGCACTGCCGCCCTCGAACCGGAGACGGCCCGCAAGATTGTAGACGCCGTCGGCGAGTCCGTTGTGGGGGCTATCGACGCCAGGGATGGCCGTGTGGCGGTCCGAGGCTGGCTCGACACGACCGACATCGCGGCGCTCGACCTGGCGCGGCGGCTCACCGCCATCGGCATGCGCTGGATCGTGTTCACGGACATCGCGAGCGACGGCATGCTCGAAGGGCCGAACCTGTCGGCTCTCCGCGAGATAGTCGAGGGTGTGGACGCCTCCGTGATCGCCTCCGGCGGCATTACCACAGTGGATGATATACGCGCCGTGAAGGAGGCCGGCACCGCAGGGGCGATCATCGGCAGCGCGCTGTACACGGGGCGCATCACTCTCGAGGAAGCTCTGGAGGCGGCATGTTAGCGAAGCGCATCATCTGCTGCCTCGATGTCGATCGAGGCCGAGTCGTGAAGTGCATCAAGTTCCTCGATCCGCGCGATGCCGGCGACCCGGTCGAGCTTGCCGCGCGCTACAATGTCGAGGGCGTGGACGAGCTCACCTTCTACGACATCACCGCCTCCCACGAGGGCCGACAGATCATGCTCGACGTCGCCGGCCGCACCGCCGAGGAGGTCTTCATACCGTTCACCATCGGCGGCGGCATCCGCACCATAGACGACTTCCGCGCCGTCCTGAAGACGGGGGCCGACAAGGTCTCGGTGAATACCGCGGCGCTCAAGCGCCCCGAGCTCATCGGCGAGGCCGCCGAACGCTTCGGGAGCCAGTGCGTTGTGCTCTCGATGGATGCCAAGCGCAGCGCCGACGCTCCACCCGAGTCCCCCCGCTGGGAGTGCTACATCAACGGCGGGCGGGTCCCGACGGGCGTGGACGCAGTGGACTGGGCCCGCCGCGGCGAGGAGCTCGGCGCCGGCGAGATCGTATTGAACAGCATAGATGCCGACGGCACCATGGCCGGCTACGACATCGAGCTCTGCCGCGCCGTCGCCGACGCAGTCGGCATCCCCGTCATCGCCTCCGGCGGCGCGGGCACGCCCGACCACGTCTACGCGGCGCTGACCGACGGAAGGTGCGAGGCAGCTCTCATCGCAAGCATCGCCCACTTCTCCGCACATCCCATCGCAGAGATCAAGGACTTCTGCGCGCAGAGGGGAGTCTCGATGCGGCCGACCGCGCCTCCATCCTGAGAATCGGAGACGGAGCTTGCAGAAGGGCGGGGGGGCTATAACCTGGCGAAGCATGCTCATCGGCCTCGTGCTGGCCGCCGGCCTCTGCGCCGCGACCCCGTACAACGACTACGTCGTCGGCAACACCTACATCGCCGGCAACCACTTCCCCGTCGGCGGCATCGCCGTCCTTCTCCTGCTGTCCCTGCTCAACTTCGTCCTCTATCGCACCCGCGGCAGCGCCCTCCTCACGACGCGCGAGACCGCGGTCGTGTACATCATCATCATGATCACCTCCGGGATTCCCTCTTCGGGCCTGCTGAGGTACATGATTCCCTGCGGCACTGTCCCGTACTACTACGCGACGCCCGGCAACCAGTGGCAGCAGCTCTTCTGGGACCACATCCCCCTCTGGATGGCCGTCAGCGACATGAAGGCGGCCACCTGGTTCTGGCAGGGACTGCCCGCGGGCGCCTCCATCCCGTGGCGACACTGGTGGGTCATGATA
>DAOVEW010000188.1 GCA_030668755.1 Bacillota bacterium
GCCACTTCGTGAGTGTCGTACACCAGGGGCTTGCGGCGCAGACGGCTCGCGGTCCATGCCATGAGGAGTGTATTCAGGTCGTGCGCATGATAGACGTCGGCCTTCGTGCGCAGCGCCGCCCTGAGAAACCGCCAGAACACCAACACCCGCCTCAGGGGGTAGACCGAGAGCCGCACCGCGGTCTCGACCGCCGACAGCAGCCGCGCTCGCAGCGCCTTACGCTGTCCGGTAGGCTTCTGCGTGCCGGCCGCCGCCCGCGAGGCTGCCGGCGCCACCTCTTGCCCGCGCACGCGCGCCGCGATCTCCCGCCGGCTGATCCCGAGGATGGAACGGCTGAGACGGACGATCCGAATGCCGTCAACAGTCTCCTCGCGCACCGTCCGGCCGGGATCATGGACCGCGAGCACGGTGACCTCGTAGCCGGCCGCTGTCAGCGTCCGCGCCTCTTTCCGCACGCGCGCATCGTGCAGCATGTTGTTGTAGACGAACATGCAGACGCGCGCCCAGCAGCCAGTCAATGGGACTGCAGAATCCCGATTCATCCCGGACCTTGTCGACCATTTACTCTGATCACAATGCCCGGACCTTCTACCACATTCCGCCTGCCTGGGGTAGTGCGGTTCGCCAGACGCGTTGGCGCGCCTCTGCACTGAAAGGGGGATGGCCGTCCGCACGAGAATACCATAGCTGCGTTGAGGCGCCATACGGTGCGGCGTCCCTGCGTGGTGCCAGCGGAGCCGCGCGCGTGCACGAGTATCTGGTGCGACTCCACTGGCTGCCCTTATCGCGCGGACTGCGGAGCGCGGGCCTGTGCAGCGAGAATCTTGCAGCGCGTTCGATGATCCAGCGGCGTGCGTGCCCATGACGCCGCGCCATCACGACTTCTATCGCGACCGTGAGCCGCGTTGGTACGAAAGGGTCGCGCGCCACTTTGCTGGCTGCCAGCGAGTACTGGATCTCGGCTGCGGGCCTGGGCTGCTGCTTGAGTGCTTACTTCAGCTGGGCGTGCCGGAAGCAGTAGGGCTTGAACGCGATCAGACCTTCCTGAAGGTGTGTGAAGCGAAGAGGCTCAAGGTTATCTGCCACGATCTGAACTACCCTTTCCCCTTCCTAGAAACGGAGAGTTTCGACGGGGTCGTCAGTTACCAGGTCTTCGACTATACTACAGACCTGGCCAAGCGTATCGCTTTGAGGGAGGCATGGCGAGTGCTGCGGCCGGGGGGGATCATCCACATCTACTCACAAAGCCGCCACAACGCGCGGGCGGGGCAGGACGAGGCCCGAATCGGCCGAACGACACCCACAGAGCTGGCGAGCATGCTCCGTGAGGTCGGGTTCGCGGACATCTCGCTGGCGGATAACAGACTCATCGACGTCAAGGGGAAGGACCCTCGCGACCTGGAGCACGAGTGGCTTCTGGCGCCTCGCGACGAGATTTCCCTGACGGCGAACGCTTGGGCGAGAAAGCCTGACGGACAGGCGCGCCGGACCGTAGCTGGAGATGGGTCACTCGTCGAGCTCTGGGGCGGAGTAGAGCCTCCACGGGTTTTCGGTCGATACTCGGTAGCTCCTCTCCGCCGCTCCAGCGAGAACCCCGTGCTGAGCCCGGCAGGAGACAATAGTTGGAGGGGGCTAAGCGTCCGCGACGGCACGCTCTTGACTACGCCGGCGAAAGAGACGGTACGCACCAATGGACGGCTGACGATGTATTTCACCGCGTACGGCGAAAGACCGCCCGACGTGACTCGATCCATTGGTCGTGCGGAGAGTATCGACGGGTTGACGTGGCACTGTCGGCCTGAGGAGCCCGTTCTCGAGCCCGGATCACCCGGTGGCTGGGACGATGGAGGCGTGGCGGCCGGGTCCGTGATCGCGCTGGACCCGAACCGCTATCTGATGTACTACTCCGGAAGAAACGCGGATACGCGATTCTTCGGCATCGGTCTGGCGGAGAGCGACGACACAGTCCAGTGGCAGAAGCTGCCCCAGAACCCGATATTGACCGTCGATGATTACCATGATCTCCGTCACTTGGCGCTGGCCGACGTGTTTCGCACTTCAGACGGTGTCTGGGTCATGCACATAGAAGGCTGGCATCTCGGCAAGAAGGGGTTCAGAGTGTACCAGGCCCGGGGTTTCACTCCATGGCGCTTCCGACCAGCCCACGGTGGCGAGGCTGTGCTTGACGTCGTTCCAGGAACCTGGGAGTCCCACCATGTTGCGAATCCGAAATGCCTCGAACTGGAGCCGGAGAGGTACCTGATGGCTTACAACGGAGCCACGGCGGCGCTTGATTTCCAGCTCAACTTCGCGCTCAGTGAGAACCTGGATACGTGGCGACGCTATTCGTCCTGCCCAGTCCTATCTCGCGGCTACCCGCGGGTCTCGGACGGCTACCGGATCGAGTCCGGGTTCATGCTCGCCGACGAGGTGCGCGTGGGCGTGCCTAGGATATGGTACTTCGGCAGCGATACGCGGAATGTCACGGCGGGGTGTCACATCCTGCTGGCAGAGTGTCGGCCCGGTGGGCGGATCCCCGACTGGACCCGGTACCAGAGCGCCTACAGCTCCCTTTACCAGATCGGAGCGAACGGTCTCGAGGTGCTTCCGGGAGCCCAGGATCCCCATCAGCTTCTGAGCGCGGCGCTGGGGCCGGGAGAAGACAGCCTCGTCAGCTTCGCATTCTGCTGCAACCACCTCCACTCCGAAGGCGTTTGCGGTCTAGCGTGGGGCGACGCGGAGCCGTGGCTGACGATTGCTACCGACGGGTCAATTCGGTGGCATGACGGGACCACAGTCACCCTCCGCGACGGCGACGGCAGTGGCGCGCGAAGCCTTGCCTTCTGCGTAAGAGTAAAACGTAAGGGCGAAGGGGCGCTGATAGGCGAGCTCACCGCTTGGGCGGGCGACAGACTGCTGCATCAGCACGAGCGTTTGATTCCTCCCGCCAGCGGGGAACTAAGGTTCTGCTGCGGCTCGCTGCCCGAAGGGTCACGGTGGTGGCTCGACCACCTCCTTTTCCTGCAGGCCGCCGTCCGATCCCAGGGTCCGCAATGAAGTGGTTTGACAGCCACCTCTACATGGGAGAACACTGCAACCTGGCTCCGCCGCTAGAGCGACTGGGCGATGCCAATGTGCTGAGCTATCTGAAACGGCAGGGGTTATCGGGGGCATTCGTGATACCGTACGGCTCCGACCCCCGTCTAGATGGCTTCGAGCAGATCAGGTCGGCCCGGAGGCGCGCTCCGCGCACTATATTCCCCATCGCGCGCTTCGCGGCTTCGGTCGGCAAGCGTGAGGAGGCCCTTGCAAGACTCACCCACCAACTGAACGCCGAGTATGTGAACGACGCGCTCTATGGACTGAAGATCCACCTGGCGTCCGAGCGACCTGCTCCAGAGATACTCGCGTGGTGTGACACGCGACGGCTGCCCACGATTTGGCATCTTCGGAATGCCGCGGATTTCCAGTACATGGAAGAGGAAGTGCTGACCAGCTATTCGTCGCCGATTATTCTGGCTCACTTCGGCGGGTATCCTGCGGACCGAAGCCGATATGAGCGGGCGATCCGCCTCTTGCGGCACTGTCCGCATGTTTACCTCGACACGAGTTGCGTCCTCTTTCACCACTACGTCGAGAAGGCAATAAGGGCCGCGCCTGGGCGTGTGCTTTTCGGCTCCGATGGCCCCTCGGTGACGCCGGAGGCAGCGCGCGCCGTGCTGGACGCAGTGCCGCTGGCCCCTCGTGTTAGACGCCAGGTCTACTACGGCACCGCTCACCAACTCATCGAAGCAGTGAGAGCAAAGCGTCAAGAGATGATCTCCTCGGGTGTCCAGGCGAACTACCCGATTCCCGCCTCGGGGGCGGACGCAAAGCGCATGGGTTTCCTTATAAGGCCCGCGACTGACTTCCCGGAAGATGAGGAAGAACAGGCGAAGGCGTTCTGGGAGAAGTATCCGGTTAAGGAGTGGTACCGTCAGTACCAGCCATGGGTCGATGTGCTGTCAGAGTACGTGGCGGCGCTGCGCCCCGCTCGCGTAATGGAGTTCGGCTGCAACGTCGGGCGTAATCTCCACTACCTCCGAGAGGCATTTCCCGACATTCAGTCCGTCGGCGTAGACATCAACATCGCCGCGATAGAGAAGGGACGAACCGAGTTCGGGCTGGACCTACGGGTGGGGAATGAGGACGTCTTCGACCGTCTCGAGGCCGATAGCTTCGACCTCATATATACTGTGTCGGTGCTTGACCA
>DAOVEW010000162.1 GCA_030668755.1 Bacillota bacterium
CTATCGCCAGGTGCGCTTCGCCGCGCTCGCGGGCGGCCGGCAGCAGCTCGTCCAGCGAGATGAAGACCATGAGCCCCGCCGCTCACGCCTGTCGCCTTTCTCTCCTCGCCTCGTCAAGCGCGGCCTTCACCGCATCCCGAAGCAAGAACAGCGACTTGTGCATGATCGTATCCCCCGTCGCCGGGTCCATGTTCATCGTCGCCAGACACGGATACGAGTGATGAAGCTGTCCGGCCTTCTCCGGAAGCGAGTCGTCCGCAGGCAGCCCCACCAACTCCCTCGCCACGAAGTCCGTCAGCCCGCACGGCGATCCCTTCACGACCTCTGCCGCCGCCACCTTTCCCTCACTCATCCGGAGCTTGAAGATCGGCGACCCCACCCTGAACTCCTCACAGAACTCGGTGATCGCCGGTGTGCCGGGCTCCAGCGCGCAGAACGGCTTGGGAAAGGCCGATTCCATGTCATTGCTCGCACACGCCTGCGTCACCTGACGCTGCAGTCCCGCCTTGATCCAGTTCGGATCCTCGATCGGCGCGATCACAGCCTTGGTGCTTCCACCTCCCACCATGCTCGGAATCTCCAGCAGCAGCTCCGGATGGATGTTCATGGCGACAATGACATCCCCCGCCCCCAGCTCCGCCGGCAGATACTCCTCTGCGTCGTCCAGCACCGGCGGCAGCGACCGCGGCACCTGATACGCGTCCACATTGCCGTGCGATTGAGCCGACAGGTACGCAATCACCCGCTCCGGATACCGCCCGCCAACATGCAGGATCTCCACGCGCACCTTGCTCGCCTCCTCACCTCATGCCTGCACCGAGGCCCGGTAGGCTTTCAGGAAATCGTCGGCGTATACCGCCCGGTCCATCAGCAGCTCAGCGGTGATCATCGCGTCCATCAAATCCGTGTCCAGCACGTCGCCGATCGCCGCGTCCAAACCCGCCGCAAGCGCCATCACCAAGTACGTGCGGTTAATCAGCTCCCGCTGCATCGTACCCTGTGAGACGTTGCTCAAGCCCAGCACCGTCTTAGGCGGGGGATCGGACAGGACTTTGATGTTCCTGATCGTCTCCAGCACCTGCCCCGGCGTCGACTGCGTCACATTCACCGGAAGGATCACCGCGTCGATCATCACCCGACTCGGGTCCAGCCCTTTCTCCATCGCCGCGGCAACGACGCGAAGCGCTATCTCGCCCCGCCCGTTGGCGTCTCGCGGTACACCATTCTCGTCTATCGTCAGAGCGATCAACGTGGCCTCGTGCTCCATCGCCATCGGGATGAAGATATCGAGCTGCTCCTGCTGCCCCTTCGTGGAGTTCATGATGGACCCTGGGCCGGCCAGCTCCAGGCCTTTCTTCATCACATCCGGCTTCGTCGTGTCGATGGCCAGCGACGCCTCCGTCACCTCTCGGATCGCCTTCACCAGCCACGCCATGGCGGCCACAGGGTCTTCAGCGGTCGGGCCCACATTCACATCCAGCGCCTGCGCGCCGGCGTCCAACTGCGCCTTCGCCAGCTCCTGGATCGGCTCCGGATTCTGCTCCCTGATCGCCGCCCCAACCGCCCTGAACATCCCGTTGATCCGCTCACCGATAGCGTACATACCTCAGGCCTCCTCGCCCATGAGAGAATCGAACGTCTTGCGCAGCAGTGCTGCCGCCCGCGGATGCCACATCACGCATATGTGGGTCCCGCCGTGCAGGAAGCAGGTCGCCGTCGTCGCCTCCCATAACACTCCCCGGTCCTCCGCCGCACCCCACTCCGGCGCCACCTCCTCAGCGGTCCTCGCCTCCTTCGCCTTCCAGCTCTCCGACCCCACCACCGCCACCATCGGCATCGACAGCATCCGATCCCCCGAAAGGGCCGCCAGCCGCGTCCGCTCCATGATCGAGTACGCGTACTCCATCCCGTATCCCAGTCCCCCGGTAGACTGGAACATCACGATTCGCGATACGTCCAACCCCATCTCCGAGACGAGGATATTCACCTGCTTCTGGATGTTGATGTCCAGCGGTGCCTCCGTGATCAGCTTGTGACCGTCCGCCATGCATGCCGCCGTTATCGTCTTGTAGTTGCCCTCGGTCGCCGTCCCCAGCAGGCAGTTCTCGCCGGCCGCCACCTCGCTGCACCGCGGTATGATCTCGTTATCCTTCTCCGCCTGCCCACACCCCCAGATGATGAGCGGCGCCCCGACCGCCTCCAGCACCGACTTCACGGTCTCTGCGCACTCCTCCGGCGTCCGATCCGCCTGGTCCGGATGTCCCCCCACCAGCCGCAGACAGATCATGTCGGCCCCGAACTCGTCCACGCATTTGCGGGCCCATGCCGCGGGGTCTTCGGCCACATCCCCCATCGCTTCGCGCATCGCCGCCGGCCAGTTCTCAGGCACCGCGTCGAGCACCTCCATCGCGATGGCCGGTCGATGCAGCGTCTTCCCCTCGAAGTGCAGGAAGGGAAGCGTTGTGTCACCTCCCACCGTCACCACCGCGGTCCGCGTCCCGCCGTCGTCGCCGGTCGCCCCGATCGTGACCTCGTTCACGGCACTCGTCCACTTCTCCACCGGCATCTCGAAAGGCATCGCTCACTTCCCTTCTGCGCGATTCCCCACTCCTGGCCGCTGCGACTCCATCAGCTCAACCCCAATACCCCGCGCACGCGATCCATGTCCACGTGCTTCCGGAACAGCGTCCGCGCGCGCTCCACCTTTGCAGTCTCCCGCACCCGGAGTCGCCCCCTGATGTCATCGATCCGCTCCACCGTAGAAAGCGTATCGTGCGGCGCCAGCAGCAGTGGCACCCCGAGCTGCTGCGCCCGTTTCACGATGGGGCCGCTCGGGTAGATATTGCCCGTCAGCACCACGGCCTTCGTCGCTGTCTGCAGCGCCGCTAGCTGGATGTCGGCTCGGTCTCCCCCTGTGATCACCGCCTTGTCGGCCAACTGCCGGAAGTACTTCGCGGCGCTCGCAACGCCCATCGCTCCGATGACGAAGTGCACGATCAGTTCGTCCAGCGCCTTCTCGCAGCACAGCAGCTTCGCCGGCAGATGCTCGCTCAGCTCCCGTACAGTGATCGCCCCCAGCAGTTCGTCCTCCGGCAGCACCCCCAGCACCGATATCCCATGCCTCTCGAGGTATTGCCCGAGATCCCCGTGCAGCGCCTCTTTGTCGTCCGGCCCCACGAAGTTAAAGATCACCCCCGCGAACCGCTCCCCGAGCAGCCGCCGCGCCAGCATCACTTCCTCCACCGAAGCATCAGAGGCCGACCTTGCCATCACCACAACCCGCGCCTCCAGCAGCTCAGCCACCGCCGGCGCCGACAGCCCGAGCAGGGACCCGCGCGCCAGATCGCCGATTCCCCCAAGGATCATCACATCCCGGTCGGCCGAGACCTTCTCATACGCCTCCTTGATCTTCTCGCCGAGCCCCTCCACCTCCCCGCGCAGCGCTTTCTCAGTCACCTCAGACGTCACCAACACCGGGCAGATTGCTTCCAGGGGGGCCTCCGGATTCAGCCGGTTGTGGATGAAGTGCGCATCCTCGTCCGTCGTCACCCCGTCTGCCTCGTACCGCAGCATCCCAAGAGGCTTGAAGTACCCCACCTTGTAGCCGCCCTCCTGGAGTTCGAGCCCTATGGCGAGCGCCGTCAGCGACTTCCCCGCAAACGCATCCACAGATGTGATGTACAGCGGCCTGGTCATGCCGACAGCTCCAGCCTCCCGGCCACCGATGGAAAGAGTCTCAAGTCAGTGTGCGGGATGAACAGCCCTGACACGTAGCGATCCATGTACCCCGGCATCATGCTCAGCTCAAGGTTGGTCATGCGCCCGGTCAGCTCCTCCATTCGCTCTCGCGCCTCTCTGCTCAGCAACGCCATCCGCGCGCCGATCACAGCCGTATTGCCGACAAACCGGATTCGGTCCAACGGCAGGTCAGGCAGCAGCCCGATGGTCACCGCGCTCTCCGCATCGAGGTAGTTTCCAAACGCACCGGCGACCAGGATCTGCTCCAGGCTCCCAGCCTCCAGCCCCAGCGCATCCAGCAGCGTCTCTGCCCCGGCATAGACGGCCGCCTTCGACCGGATCAGATTCTGGATGCCATCCTCTCTCAGAGAGATGTCATCCGCCCGGCCGACCTCCTCGCCCCACACCAGCACGAACTCCGGGCGCTCGTTTCTCACGCGCACCCGCCGGCTCGGAAAGCCCAAGTCGATTCGCCCCGCACGGTCGATCACCCCGGCCCTCAGCAGCGCCGCCAACGCATCCACCAGCCCCGAGCCGCACACCCCGCGCGGCTTCGCATCGCCGATGGTCATGTACTCGACGCTGTCCTTCTCCCGATCATAGGACACGCGCTCGATGGCCCCGATCGTCGCGTACATCCCATACTCCACCCCCGACCCCTCGAAGGCAGGCCCTGCCGAGCACGAGCAGCACGTGAGCCACTCCTGGTTGCCGACCACCATCTCGCCGTTCGTGCCCAGATCGATAAACAGCGTGAGCCGCGGCGAGTCGGCCATCGCAGTCGCCAGCGTCCCCGCCGCGATGTCCCCACCCACGTAGCTGCTCACGCAC
>DAOVEW010000083.1 GCA_030668755.1 Bacillota bacterium
GAAGTCCCGCGTCTGCTCCCCATCCCCGTAGATCGTAATGCCTTCCCCGCGGATGAGCCCATCCACGAACCTGGCGATGACCCCCGAGTACGGCGAAGCGGCCTCCTGGCGCGCTCCGAAAACGTTGAAGTACCGCAGGACGACGGTCTCGATCCCATAGAGGCCGAAGAAAGCGCGGCAGTAGAGCTCGCCCACGTGTTTGGCCACCGCATAGGGGGAGAGCGGCTGAGGCAGCATGTCCTCGCGGTGCGGCAGCTCCGAAGGGTTTCCGTAGGCGGACGCCGACCCTGCGTAGACGAATCTCCTACAGCCCGCTTCTCGCGCCGCGCAGAGGAGCTTCAGCGTGCCCAGGGCGTTGACCTGGTGACAGCCGACCGGATCCTCGTGCGACTCCGCTACCGACACCCGCGCCGCGTGGTGCAGCACGTAATCCACCCCCTCGCATGCCCGGTCGCACGCGCCCCGATCCGCGATGTCCCCTTCGATCACCTCGACTGCGTCACCCACCGGCGAGAGGTTCTCCCTTCGCCCGGTCGAGAAGTTGTCCAGCACGCGGACGCGGTGGCCGGCCCTCACCAAGGCCTCCACGAGATGGGAACCGATGAACCCCGCCCCACCGGTGACCAGATACCGCGCCGAGGGCCACCCCCCGCCCGCGTTCTCCGTCACCCCTCCGCTCTTCCCGGGCGAAGCCGCCGCCGCAGCCAGGCCCGCAGTGCTGCGCCGTGCTCGGGGTCGGCCAGGGCCAGCTCCGCGAAGGCCTGGAAGTAGCTGGGGAAGTTACCGATGTCCAGTCGGTGCTCGCCCTTCCGCAGTCGGACGCAGAGCACTTCGCGCTTGTCCTTCAGCAACACGCGCAGCGCGTCCGTGAGCCACAGCTCCCCTCCCACGCCCGGGTCTGTTCGCCGTATCGCATCGAAGATCGCAGGCTCCAGCACATACCGACCCGCGGCGGCGAGATTGCTTGGCGCCTTGCTCGGCGACGGTTTCTCCACAATCCCCCGGATGGCGAAGACGCTGTCCACATCACCCTTCGGCGCGACGATGCCGTATCGGTTGACCGCGTCGCGGGGCACCTCCTCGACTGCGATCGTCGCCGCCGGACGGAGTCTCGCGTGAACCTCGATCATTCGCTTCAGCACCGGCTGGCGGGCGCGCGACACGAGTATCGAGTCCCCGAGCGCCACCACGAAGGGCTGTCCCGCGGCGAACGGTTCAGCAAGGGCGACCGCATCCGCCAGGCCCCGCGGCTGCGTCTGCCGCGCGTGGAAGAACTGGAGGTCCATCCAGGGCTGCCGCTCCTCTTCGTTCCATCCCGCGTCCCGGTCGAGGTGGTCCTCGAGCGCCCGCTTGCCGCGGCCGGAGATGAGCAGCACCTGCCGCAGCGCGGCCGCCGCCAGCTCCTCCATGACGTGCTGGATCGTCGGCTTGCGCCCGACCGGGAGCATCTCCTTGGGCTGCGACCGCGTCGCCGGAAGGAGCCGGGTCCCTCTTCCCGCGGCCGGCACGACCGCCTTCGTGATCGGCCCGCGGTCCTTCTCGCTCTTGTCCCGTGGTCGCTTGCGCACCGGATACCGCTCCCTATTTCGTCCTGATCGTCAGGTAAGGATAGCCGGCTGCGCCGTAGGCGTCCCTGAGCGCGCGCTCTGTTTCTCCGTCATCTCCGAGCAATATGAGCGCGGCACCACTGGACCCCGGCATCTTCGCCGGCAGCCCCAGCTTGCGTGCGATCTCCACCAGGGCCAGGTTGTGCGCACCCAGCGCATCATCCCCGTACAGCCTGCGCCGCAGGTCGAAGTTTCGGTTCATCAACCTGCCCAGGGCCTTCAGATCCCGTCGGGGCAGGGCCTTTCGCCCCGCTTCGGCACACCGGGCGATCTCGCGCATCGTCCGTACGACCGAGCGGTCGCCCTGCCCCCACCGGTAGCGCACCTGCCCGTGCACCTTTCCCGATTCCCAAGTCCCAAGCTGGTCATCCGTCAGGTAAGCCAGCCCGAACCGAGGCAGCCAGCCCGAGTTCAGCCGTGTGTGGCGGCCCCGCTTCGTCGAGAAGTCCATGTACGTAAGCCCCCCGGAGCTCTGCACCACCCGATCTTGGGGCCCGGCTGGAATGGAAAGCTCGGTGGTCTCCACGCTGAGGGCCAGCTCGGCCAGCTCCCGCGGGGACAGCGCCTTGGCGGGCATCCGGTGGAACTTGACGAGGGCCCGCAGCGCAGCAATAACCATCGCGCTTGACCCACCCAGGCCCGACTGACGCGGGATGTCCGTCTCGTACTGGAGCGTGAAGTTCGCCTTCCGGAGCCGCAGGCCGCGCTCTCGACAATAATCGGCGAACCGGCGGCAGGTGGCAAAGAGCAGCCGCTGCATCCCGTAGTAGCCGTGCCGCTGCACCGAGCTCACGAGGTCCGACAGATCCGCGAACTCCGTGCGGTCGTGCTGCGGATGGAGCTGAAAGGTGAGCAGCGGGCTCTCCCAGAGCCGCACGTGGGCGGAGAAGTCCTCGATCAGAAACGAGAGGACCTTCCCGCCGCACATGTCGGACGGGTTGCCCAGCAGGCCGGCGCGAGCGTGTACGTGGGTGCGGATGATCACAGTCCGCGCTCCTGTGTCATGTTACTTGTCCGCATCCGGCACGACGGGCCGGAGCCGCTCCTCGTCCCTGCGCCGCGCCTGGGCCACCGCCCGGTTCGCCTCGAACAAGCTGTCGAACGAGCCGCAGTCCAGCCACATTCCGTCGAGCTCGCTCCAGGTCATCAGCCTGTCCCGAATGTAGAAGTTGTTCACCGTCGTGATCTCCAGCTCACCCCGCGCCGAGGGCTCCGACTTCCTCACATAGTCGAACGCCCGTTGATCATAGATGTAGAACCCCGTCACCGCATAATCGCTCTTCGGGACCTCCGGCTTCTCCTCAATGGCAACGATGCGGGAGACGTCCTTCTCGTCGAACACGGCCACCCCGTACTCCCGCGGATCGGCCACTTTCTTCAGGAACAGGTGGGCTCCCTCTCTGAACTCCCGCGCCGCGGGACCCAGGTCAGCGTCCGTGAAGTTGTCGCCCAAGACAACCAGGATCGGCTGTCCCTCCGAGAAGTCCTCGGCGATGCTCAGCGCTTCGGCGATTCCGCCCTCGCCCTCCTGGTAGCCGTACTCCAAGTGCTTAATCCCAAGGTGCTTCCCATTTCCCAGCACCCGCAGGAAATCGCCCGCGTGCGGTCCGCCGGTCACCACGAGGATATTCTCCATGCCGGCCCTCAGCAAGTTGTCAATCGCGTAGTGCACCATGCAGCGATCGTACACGGGAAGGAGGTGCTTGTTCGTGGCCTTGGTCAGCGGATACAGCCGCGTCCCCAGGCCCCCGGCAAGGATGACGCCCTTCATCGGTGCCCTCCGCAGTTCGCTGCCGCCTCGTCTCTCTAGGACTTCTGCGCAACGGCGTCGCAGTCCTCCCATCTGGCGCTTGCCGAGCAGGGAGCCCCCCATGCCAGGGCGAACTGACCACCGGCGCAGGAGCGCTCCAGTGGCACAGCCGCCCACCGCACAGCTCGACGTCTGCATTGTCTCCTGGCGCACGCGCGACTTGCTTCGCATCTGCCTCCAGTCGGTCGTCGGTCGCCCGGAAGTCGCGCAGATCGCCGTGGTTGACAACGCCTCCGGCGACGGCACCGTCGAGATGGTCGCAAGCCAGTTCCCGACCGTTCAACTGATCGCCAACCGGCGCAACCTCGGCTTCGCGGTGGGGAACAACCAGGCTATCCGCGCGGGCAGCGCCCCGTTCGTGCTGCTTCTCAACCCCGACACCGAGCTACAGGACGGCGCTCTCGCCTCCCTGCTCAACACCTTCTCCGAGGAGCCCCGGTCGGGCGCGGTCGCGGCACAGCTCCTGTTCGCCGACGGGGCCATTCAGCCGTCCTGTCGCAGCTTTCCCGAGCCCGCGCCCATCCTGTACGACGCTCTCGGGTTGGCGCGCATGTTCCCCAACAACGCCACATTCGGCCGCTATCGCATGACCTACTGGGACTACAGCTCGCGCCGCGACGTAGATCAGCCTATGGCCTCCGCATTTGCTCTGCGGCGCTCGGCGCTGGACGAGGTCGGGCTCTTCGACGAGGACTTCCCCCTGTACTTCAACGACGTGGACCTCTGCTATCGGCTGCGCGAGACCGGCTGGCGGATCATCTACGAGCCCCGCGCGCAGGTGATACACTACCACGGCCAGAGCACCCGGCAGGTGCGGACCACCGCCGTCCTCGAATCCCACCGCAGCCTGGTTCGCTTCTACCGGAAGCACTACCGGGGCAGAATCGGCTGGCTGGGCTACACCGCGGTCACCCTCGGCGCGCGGCTCACCATGTACCCCCGGGCCGCCTTCGCGCGGCTCGCACAGGCGATCAGCTCCTAGCCCCGATCTTCCCTGCGACCCTCGCCCGCTCGCCCTTGGTGAGTCCGTAGGCGCGACTCACTGGGATGTCGATGTCTTCCATCGACTCCCGCTGGCGACTCTGCTCATCTTCTTCCAGAGGTGACGACGCGAGCTCGGCCGCGTGCTCCCTGTTTATTCGCGTCGGAAGGAGGCGAGAAAGGCCATTGGCTCCAGAATGGCAATGTCCCGGAAGCGGGCCAGCTCGAGTAGATGATGATCCCCGGAAACAATCACCTCCGCCCCCGCGGCCACCCCACACTCCAGGAACTTGTTATCCTCTGGATCAGCCGCGACCTCATGGATGCGTTCAGCCGGAGTCACAAAGAGCACATTCTCACTTTCGTTCAGCAAGGCCAGGAATTCCCGGGCCTCCTGCTTCACCTCCCCAAACCGTACTGACACCTCCAAATACTCCGCCACAATCTCGTCGGAAAGACAGAGTACGAACTGCCCGTCTCGCCATAGGTTCATCACTTCCCGGGGCCTCCCCCCGAAGAGGCTCGAAACCAGCACATTGGTGTCTATCACAACCTTACGCATCGGAAGGGGCGCGCTTTGCCCCCTGGGCCTGGCGCACCTCCCGGATCAGACGAGCCACATCTTCGGCCCCGTAACCTGCCGTCTCCGCCCGCTGCCGCAGCCGCTCCCACAGCGCGTCGAAACGCTGTGCAAATGAGTCCTGCCCCCGCTTGCGCTTTTCTGTCCATGCTTTGATATCGTCAGCCAGAAAGCGCCACTCCCGGCCCACCTTGAACCCAGGGAGCTTTCCCTGCCGCGCAAAGTTCAATACCGTTACTCTGTGTAGTTTCAGGTAGGCCGCCACTTGCTCCACGTCCAGCAGCTCGGCCAATCCTCCTGGCTCTTTTCTCTCCACCACTTTTCCCTCCTCCCCTACTGCAATATTATACCATATCTAGCGAAATATTGGAGCGCATTAGAGAGTTTTGAGCTGCGTAAGCCGTTAGAGCGAAACCGAACTCCCCAGCGATCACCCACCGCCTCTGCCTCCATTGGCCGCCAGCGAAATCTCCTGCGTTATGCGCTGCCTTTCCCCCTCGTTGAGCCCGTAGGCCTCCGCCACCGCCGTCTCGATCTCCTCGATCAACTCGCGCCGACGATCCTCGCCATCTTCCTCGAGCAGTGACGCGGCCAGCTCCGCCAGGCGAGCCTCGGCGGGGGTGCGGAGCCCCCGGCCTACGGAAGGCCAAACAGATTCTTCGCTGCGCTCAGAATGACAGATGGGAGGCGGGGTACGGCTCGTGCTTCGCAGAGCAGCAAGACCGCGCCCTACAGAAGACCCGAACGGCAGAGAGCCGGGCAGACTCAGGGGCACCGGCACCGCCTTCAACTTGTTCACCTTCACCTGCGCGAACGGACGTCCCCCTTCCGGGGCCACCGCCCGATAGAGTGCCGCGAACACATCGGAGTTGAGGACAGCCGCCAGCCACAGCAGCTCGCGCTCCGACCCCGCGGTGACTGCGATCACGCTCCGCCCGAAGAACACGCCGTTTCGGTCGAGCGCCGCCACCGGCCGGTCCCCCGTCTGTCGCAGCAACAGCTTCGGGTGCATCCGGTAGACCTGCTCCCTCACCGACACACCGCTCTCCGACCCGACCCGCTCCCGCCAGTCGTGGCGCAG
>DAOVEW010000310.1 GCA_030668755.1 Bacillota bacterium
AGTAGCCCGCCGCCTCCGAGCAGCGCTTCAGTCTCTCGTACAGCTCTTTGTCGAGCTTCACCTTAGGGCCCAGCATAGCTCGCTCCTCACCACACAGATTCGCCGGACATGCCCTCGGCCGCCGCCACGCCGAACTCCGCGAGCAGGCTCGCCGTCACATCGGCCAGTCCCGGCCTCTCCGCGGAGATCGGGTGGTTGGTCAAGAGGATCCCCGGCACCAGGGAGCGATCGATGCAGTGGTCTCCGCTCCACTTCCCGGTATTGTCTTGCACCAACTGCTCCGTCGGCTTCCCCAGCACAGAGGCGTCCGACGCGCGATAGCCGCGGGCGTAGCCCACTATCAAGTCCGGAGACTTGTCCGGCATTCTCTCGGCATACACGTCTTCCGCCAGATACACGTTCTCGATAGCGCGCTCCCCCGTCTCCGGATCGCGCGCCTGCCTCAGCTCCTCCGCGAGCTGCCGCGCCAGCGCCTCCCGGTTGGCGGGATTCACCGCCCCGTAGAGCTCCCGCCCCTCCAGATTCAGGTAAAGCCCGTTGAACCCTATTCCGTAAGCCATCGTCCGGCGCCAGTTCGCGTTGGAGAACAGATCCGCGTCGCCGCGCCAGGGACCGACCCCGGCCAGGTATCGGTTCTGCGCCAACCACCCGTTGAGGTTGAACTCCCGATAGAACGGCGCGAAGCCGTGGTCCGAAAGCACCACCAGAGTCGTGTTCGCGTCGCAGGCCTCCAACGCCTGTCCCACCATCTCGTCACCAACGCGGTAGCAATCCTCAATCACGCCGCCGTACTCCCGCGCCAGCGCCGCCTCGTAGGCCGGGTGCCGAGGGTCCATCGTCCGCCAGAACATATGCTGCATGCGGTCGGTCCCGGAGAAATACTGCACCAGCAGCCCTCGCTGGAAGGTGTTCAGCGATGACTCGTACATGCGCCGCGCCTCGGCCATCGCGGTCCCGGACTGCTGGAGATACTCCCCGTCGTCCAGAATGCCGTTCGACAGCGCCTTCACATCTTCCGGGAAGCCCTGCGTATAGAACCGGCCGAACCGTTCCGCCAGCTCGCCGGCGAAGTTGCCGGGGGCGCTGATGGGTACCGCCGGGTCCATCGGATCCACGTTAATCGGCGTAACGTAGAGCTTGAAGTGCGGCCGCACCTGCTTCAAGTAGAAGCGGCAGATCCCGGTCACGCTCTTCACGTGCGGGATCATATCGAACCGCACGGGAATCCACTCACTCCACTCCCCCTCCCGCAGCAGCGCCTCCTGTCCCTGCACCATCACCTTCGCCACCCGGTTCTCCCGGTCCACCCGCACCTCGAAATCCGCCTGCGACTCCGGCTCCCCTTCCCGCAGCGTGTTCCACGGGCCCATCAGGCGGGCCTGCACTCGGCCGTTCGAAACCTGCACCGGATAGACCGCCCCTCCCGTCACCTGCTGGGCGTTCGCCGGTGGCGCATCCGTGAAGTAGGAGAACTCCCCATAAGTCCCCCGCAGGTCGGGCGCCCCCAGTCCCGCCAGTTGCTTCGCCCCCGACTCCCGCGGCGGGAAGTTCGACGGCACCCGATAGATCTCGCACGGCACTCCCTGCTCGGCCAGCAGATCCCAGAAGGCCGGCCCCTGCCGCAGCAGCTCCACGTTGCCGTGAGACAGCGGCAGCCTCCACGGCCCCAACGACAGCGTGCGATCCGGCGGCTCCGTTCGCGCAATCGAAAGATAAGGCAGATACGTGCTCGGGTCGCGCTGGATGAAATCGTGTATCCCATGCCCGCCCGGGTCCCGTCCCGTGATGAACGTCGCCCACGCCACCGGGCTCTGCGGCGGCACCGTGCTCTCCAGGGGGCGAAAGCCCCCCATCTCCCGCAACCGGCTCATATGCGGCAGCCGGCCGCGCTCCATCAAACGCTCCACCCTGCCCGCGTCCAGCCCGTCCAGCCCCAGCACTATCACCTTGCGCTCCCGCCCCTCCGCCGAGAGCATCCTGCGCCCGCAGGAGGCGAGAGCGGTCACGTCAACGGCCGCAAGCAGCCCGAGGAGGCCGAGCTTCTTCAGCGTCTCCCGCTTCGAAGGGTCGGCCGGACTCTCACGCTGCATTCGCTTGCCCGAAGTTTCCTTCATCTTCAACCACCTCCTAGGTGGAGCGCTTCCGCTCCGTCTCTCGAAGCAAAGAGCGCCCCTCCATGTAGCTCGGAGTTTCGATACCAAAGAGCGAAAGCACCGTGGGGGCGATGTCCACGATCCTCGCCCGCGCTCCCTCCAGCGGTCGATTGCTGAAGAGCACGCCCGGAACGTGGCTCGGGTCCACACAGTGATCCCCGCTCCAGCGCCGCGTGTTGTCCTCCATCACCGGACCCGAGGCCTTGCCCTGCGCGGCGTCCCACGAAACGCGGTACCCCGGCGCATACCCTATGGTCAGATCGGGGCCGACGTTCGCGTACGGGCCCGGGTTGACCTCGGCCGTGTCGAATACTCGATCGACCGCCGTCGTGTCCTGCGCGTCATCCCGCAGGCCGGTCAGCTTTCCTATCAGCTCCCGTTTCAGCTCCTCCGCCTCACTCGGGGTCACGATCCCCTGGGCCTCCCGGCCCTTCACGTTGAGGTAGAGTCCGCCCAATCCCAGCGCATACGCGCGCGTCCGCTCCCAGTCGACATCCCGCAGCCACTCCGACTCTCCCGTCGTGTCCGGCTTCAGCGTCAGGTAGCCGTTATCACGCAGCCAGGCGTTCAGGCTCACCCCTCTCCGGAAGGCCCGGAACCCATGGTCCGACATCACGAACACCGCCTCCCCCTCCCCCGACTTCTCCATCACCCGGCCCAGCAGCTCATCGCTCTGCTCGTAGGCCTGCTCCACGGCTTCCCGGAACTGCGTGCTCTCCTTGCCCTCGTTCGCCGGATGGTCCGCCTCTCGATAGCGCCAGAACATGTGCTGCACGCGATCTGTGGTGTCGAACACGCACACCACACAGCCCTCGCGCAGGTTCCCCAGCGCGTTGAACAGCATCCGCTCCCGTTCCTCGAAGTACAATTGGCATTGCTGGAGGAAAGACTCCTCGTCCAGCACCCCCTCATTCAACGCCCACGTATCCTCCGCCAGCCCCAACGTCGCATACCGT
>DAOVEW010000388.1 GCA_030668755.1 Bacillota bacterium
GTGCTGGCAGACCCGGAGCGCATACAGCAGGCGCTGCTCAATCTGCTGGACAACGCGATCAAGTATTCGCCGGAGGAGAGCGAGATCGTCATCGGGGCCCGTAGAAGAAACGACTCGGTCGAGTTCTACGTGACTGATCACGGCATCGGCATCCCGCGAGAGGAGCAGGGACGGCTCTTCACCCGGTTCCAACGGGCGGCCAACGCACACAGCCCCGGCACTCCCGGAGCCGGCCTCGGCCTCTACATTACGAAAGGAATCCTGGAGGCCCACCGCGGGACAGTCGCATTCCACAGTGAGCTGGGCCGCGGAAGCACATTCTACTTCAGGCTGCCAACGGTCGAGGGGAAAGTCCGCGCCGAGGAGAGGGTGTCGGCGCTGGCCCAGAAGAGCTGACCTTCGCAAGGCGTAGCTGCTGGTCAAGGGCGCGGCCCGGGGGCCGCGCCCTTCGTCTGACGCTCTCCCGACACGGCCTACCCGCGCGCCACGGGTTCCTCGCCAGCAATTGACTGCGCGTAATCGAAGGCCCCCTCCACCGCCGAGCCGGTACCCTCGATCGCAATGGTGACGGCGCCCTCGGAGCCGGCCACACCGCCAGAGGCGATGTGCCATGCCTCCACGCCAAACAGAACCTCGAATGCCTCAAGCTCTGTGACGATACGCGCGTTCGGCAGGACGGCCATTCCCGTTGGGACGCCGTCGGCGATATCGGCCCCGGCAATGCCGCAGTGGCGCGCCGCCTCCACGACATCCGGCACGAGCTTCTCGAGCCCGACCGGCGCTATGAGGCATGCGCCCCGCGCGGCAACGATTCCGTACATCTGGCCAACCGTGCCCCCGACATCGCTGCCCAGCAGCACACCGACATTGCCCTCGGGATCCACGGCGTTACCACCTTTGATGAACACATCGCCGCGGCCGAACTCCTTCAGCAGCTCGATCCACCCGCGCGGGAAAGGCTCGCCCTTCTTCAAGGCGATCGGGGCCAGACGCTCCGCATTGTCCGTCACCTCCAGGCGGCCGCCCGCAATGACGCCGGCCGCATAGCGCCATCGCGAGACCCTCTCACCGAGGATCTCCTCCCCCACGAAGGCGTTCGTTGTGCCGTGGCCCACAATCAGCCGGCCCCGTTCCAGGGCCCGCTTCACCTCGGGCAGTCGGGCAACGGCGTGCGCGATGAGCCGTTTCGACTCTGAAGGGTTGAGGACGACGAGCGCGCGCCGCACGTCAGCCGGGCACATCTATGCACCCTCCGTTACGTGATGCCATCCCACGAGTTGCAGAGGAGCGGCCATCGCCAGGCCGCTCCTCCCTGTAGTCCCACCTAACACTACCAGGCGAGTGATAGAACCACCGGATGGGGTTCGGCTCCGTGCTCCGGGCCGCACCCCACTGGTTCCCCAGCCATATTGGTCGTGCGTCTGTCAGCGCAACGCGAGGCGGTTGCTATCGCCCGCCGCGTCCGCCGCCGCCACCGCGGCGACCTCGTGCTTCGGGCGGCGCCTTCGGCTGTCCAGTCTCCGGGTCAATCACGCCTACGCCCGGTATGAAGGTCTGCCTCTTCGTCTTCGCCGCTCGAGAAAACAGGAACACCGCGATCACGACTACGACGACGATGACAATGATTGCCGCGACCGGGCTCACACTTTTCTTCACGCGATGTCACCTCCTTTCGCAGGCAACAGCCCACCATGCCGGCGCACTGCGAGGTCCTGCTCTCCCCTGTTTGCCGCAGCGCGCCAACTTCCCTGCTGCCAGTATCCTGCCCAGCGCTCTGGGTAGGTATGCTGAGCCCTCCGCCGCAAGCGGCCAGCTATCGCCCATTCTGCGGCCAGCCATATGCGCATCTGGCCCTCGGCCGCCGCAGAGACAATGGAACCGGCCGCTTCACTGCCCAGCGCGGCGGACTATACCACGGGCACATGTCGGTGTCAACCCCCGGCGACCCTCAGAGTCGCCCACTTTGCCATCCTTGATCGGGGAAAGACAGATGATTCGGGGAAAACGTTCCAGGAGGCGTTCAAGAGCCAACGCGTCGAGCCACTCCAGGCCGAGGGTGAGCCAGGAGAGCTTGCCGCCGGTGCGCACCTGGTGCTGCCAGTCCGGAGGCAAACGAGCTTCCCGGGCTAACCACCGGAAAGCCGAAGAGAGGGCGGAGGAGAAGATGCAGCGCCGGCGCTGTAGGCTGGGTGTTGCGCTGGGAAGGCACCACGGCTGCGACGGGGTTCTGAAACTGTTGCTGGGACATGGGCCGCTCTCCGTGTTTCGACAGGATCACACTTGCCGCCAAATTCGTGCCCCTTCCCCAAATCCCTCCCGCCCGGCGTTACCAGTTACGAGAGTATGGGTGTGACCGTTTTCTCTGGGTGCTTTGGATGGCGGGACTCTCCAGGAGGCACATTCCTGTGCCGACGCGGTCGCGACAAGAATGTCGTTCCTACGGACCCATACTTTGCAGTCACACCCGAGAGTATGGCGGCGTTGACACCCACCAGTTTCCCCGGTATGATGAGGAGGTCGGGGGGGGGAAGTAGGGCACTCCTTAGGAGCCAGCAAATGAAGCAGGGAATTCACCCGAAATACATGCCGGCCCGAGTCACCTGTGCATGCGGCAACACCTTCGTCACACAGGCGACGGTGCCTGAGATCCGAGTCGAGATCTGCTCGAACTGCCACCC
>DAOVEW010000289.1 GCA_030668755.1 Bacillota bacterium
TGGAGCATCTGGGGCGCCACGGTTTTACGGAGGTCATCGCGAACCTGCACTACCGACCCCAGGAGATCGTGGAGCACTTCGGCGATGGGTCAGAGTACGGAGTGCAACTCACGTTCAGCTACGAGCAGGAGCTGCTCGGGCCGGCGGGAGGGGTTAGGCAGTGCAAGAACTTCCTCGGCGGCGATACGTTCCTGGTTACGGGGGCCGACGACCTTACCGGGATGGACCTGACTGAACTGGTCAGTGCGCACCGCCGCGTCGGAGCCATGGCGAGCATCGGGCTGGTCGAGGTGGAGGACACTTCCGAGTACGGAATCGTCGTCACGGACGACGAGGGGAGGATCCAGCGGTTCGTGGAGAAGCCGAAGGGCGAGGCGCCGAGCCGGAGCGCCAACACGCAGATCTACTTGTTCGAGCCGGAGGTCTTCACCTTCGTGCCACCGGACCGGTTCTACGACTGGGGGTTCCACGCTTTCCCGGCGATGGTGGAGGCGGGGGTGCCTTTCTACGGCTTCCAACTCGACGGATACTGGCGGGACATAGGAAGCATCGAAGACTATATTGCGGCGAATGTAGATGTGCTGGAGCGCCGGTTTGAGGCGCGCATGGTCGGCACCGAGGTCGAGCCCGGGGTCTGGCTGGGTGAGAGAGCGACGATCGAGCCTGGCGGGAAGGTGGTGCCGCCGGTGGTGATTGGGGACGGGTGCGTGGTGCGGGCCGGAGCATCTGTTGGTGCTGGTACGTCTGTGGGAGGGGGTGTGGAGATTCCCTCTGGGAGTTCGCTATCGGCGTGTGTGGTTTGGGCAAGGGCTGGCATACCCAGGGGGGTGAGGCTGGACAGGGCTGTGGTCACCGCCGGTGGGGTTTTCCGGGGCTGACCTGATTACGGGACAAATGTCTTGGAAAAACTCTTGCACACGGATTGCTTGATCGTTTAGGAGTGGGTATAATGGTGGGGAGTGCGAAGAGGAGCCCGAGATCGTGAGGCCCGACACGGGGGTACCATTTTCTGTGCCGGTGCTTGCAACGGTTTCGGATAGTCAGATCATCGCACCTGCGGGAGGTGAGTAGGTATGGCTGACAAGGGAGCAATGACGGTTCGCGAGGCAGGTCGGAAGGGCGGTCGCGCCACGAAGGCCCGGCACGGGCCGGAGTTCTACGAGGCCATCGGCCGGAAGGGTGGGGAGACCACCAAGAAGCGACACGGCCCGAAGTTCTACGAGCGGATCGGTCGCAAGGGCGGGCAGCGGGTACGTCAGCTCGTCCAGCAGGCAAAGCGCGCCCAGCGGGGCGGCTAACCTCGTTGCGATTTGGACGAAGGCTCTAGAGCGGCAGGCGCGTCGAGCGCCTGCCGCTCTCCTTTAGCTCAAGCCGTCGCTGTCGAGGAAGCGGCGGCGGATCTCCTGCTCCTGGGCTTCGTCTGCGAGCCGCCCCTCGGGCGTCAGGATGTGAGGTGTGATGAAGACGACGAGGTGCGAGCTGACCGCCGTGCGGCTTCGACCCCGGAAGAGGTTCCCAATGAGCGGCAGGTCGCCGAGGAGGGGGATCTTGGTGAGGCGGTCCTCGGTCTGTTCCTGAGTGAGGCCGCCGATCATGACAGTCTCGCCGTCCTTGACTCGGACGGTGGTGCCGGTGACGCGGGTGCTGAGGACGGGCAGTCCCGTCTCGGGGTCGAGCTCGGAGATGTTGCTGACCTGCATTCCCTCGTCGTCGATGCGAAGGGTGATCTCGTCGCCGCCTCCGGTGAGGGGAGTGACTCGGAGCTTGACACCGACGTCTACGCCCTGGATCTTCTCGGTGGTCTGGCCGTAGGAGAGGTACTCGACGATGATGAAGCGTCGGACTCCGATGAAGATGTTGGCGTCATGGCCGTTCATGACGGCCATGCGGGGTGCGGCGCGGATGCGGGCGCGCTGCTGAGTTTCGAGGGCGCGGATGCGGGCCTCGAAGTCGTAGGGGAGCTCGCCCATGTTGGAGTAGGATAGCAGGCCTGCGCGGGAGTCGGTCTCAAGCCAGTACTCGGGGTAGCCGGGCTCGTCCTCGTCCTCGTCCTCATATGCTGTGGTGCGGCCTGTGACATCGCCGCGGAACATGCGGATGACCTTGTCGAGGTCTTTGGTGTCGGTGAACTCGACGGCGAGGGCCTCGATGAGTATCTGGGGTGGCGCAATGTCCACCGCCTTCAGGTCCCTCTCGATCTTGTCCAGCATCTGCTGTGGGGCAGTCACGACGACGGCGTTCTGCTCGTCGTTGACGTGGAGGTAGCTGTAGAGGAAGGTTGGGAGGAGACCGGAGGCATCCTTGGCGCGGGTGTAGCGCATGGGGAAGGATGCCGTGCCGCTGAGGCGGTAGGCGGCGAGGTCGGTCGGGACGCCCGAGCTGAACATGTAGACGCCGTCCACCTTGCTGAGAGCGAGGCCGTAGGCGCTGGCGATGGCGCGGAGCATGGCATCGACGGGGAGGTCGCGGAGGTGAAGGTTGGCCTCGCCCTTCACGGCGTCGTCCACGGCGAGGTCAACGCCGGTCTGCGCGGCGATTTCGCCGAGCACCTCCTGGAGGTCGGTATTGATAGCAGCGACGGACACCAGGCCATTGGTTCTGGTGACGGAAAGCTCTTTCCCTTCCTTTTCCTCGGCGGCTTCCTCGCTTTCCTCGGCACCCTCAAGGGTGCGGCTGCTGCGGACAGTAATGATGTAGCTTTGGCGGTCGTCGCTGCGGGACCAGTTCACGGGAGATGGTTCGACCAGGACGACGGCGACGTTGACGCCGACGCCTTCGGTTGCTCCCTGGGGGACAGACAGCTCGATGTGGCTGACGGGGAACTTGCTGACATCTATGAAGTTCATTCCCGTTTCGTTGCGCGCGTTCTCGAAGGGTATCTCGAAGCGACCCCCGTCGCCCTCACGGCTGAAGCTCCCCCAGTCGATGTTGAGGATGCCGTCGGCCTTCACAGTGATCTGGACACCGTTGCGGAGTTGCTTTGCCTCGACGTCTGTGATGTTGCAGTAGACGCGGGCGTCGGCAGGGCCCGCCGTTGAGGCGAAGAGGAGGGCGAGCGCGAAGGCAAGCCCAATCGGGGAGAGACGTCTAGCCATGATTCGCTTCTCCTTTAGCGGCGACACGGGTACGGATGATGTGCGGGGTGATGAAGATGGCGAGGCGAGTCTGGGAGTGAGAGCGGTCGGGGGCTATGAAGACCCCCCCCACAACCGGGATGATGCTCACGAGGGGGATTGTCCCGTCCTGGCGTTATTTCT
>DAOVEW010000012.1 GCA_030668755.1 Bacillota bacterium
CGGATGCTGTGGATGTGGACGCCGCCCTGGGCGTGGCCCCGGGCGAAGCGGCCGTCCGAGGACTCGACGCCGGCGAACCTGCTGCCCGGCAGGCTGGCCATGAGCTGTGCGGTGCGGACGGCGGTTGCCGAAGGAGCATCGGCCTTGTCGGCGTGATGGAGCTCGATGATCTCGGCGGAATCGAAGTGCTTTGCGGCCTGGGCCGCGAACTGCATCATGAGGACGGCGCCGATCGCGAAGTTGGGTGCGACGAGAGCTGGAGCCCGGTGCTCCTCGCAGAGGGCGGACAGCTCGTGGAAGTTCTGCTCGGTGAGGCCGGAGGCGCCGACTACGCAGGGCAGGCCGGCCTTGACGGCGGTGCGGACGTTTCCCATGACCGCATCGGGCAGGGTGAAGTCAACCATGACGTCGGGCGAGGCCTGGGCGATGGCGTCGGTGAGGGAATCGGTGATGATGACCGAGAGGGAATCGATGCCAGCGACGCGCCCGGCATCCTCCCCCACCCTCGTGCGATCCACGGCTGCAGCCACGGCCATATCGTCTTGGGCTGAGACAGCGCGGACGACTTCCCTGCCCATCCGCCCGCCAGCGCCATTAACCAACACGCGGGTTTGGGTCATTTCGCCCTCCCTCTGTGCTCGAACGGGCCGATAGCGACAAGCGCTCTGCGGTCTTCCGTGAAGGACGCCTCGGCCAGCGAGTGTACGTCTTCGGCGGTGACGGTCGCCACCCCTGCGGCTGTCTCCTCGAGGGACACATGGCGCCCCCAGAACATCTCGGAGACTGCGAGGTGCTGCATGCGGAAGCTAGTGCTTTCGGCAGCCAGCGCGAGCGCTACCCGGAGCTGAGTCTTGGCGCGCGCGAGCTCCCGCTCGTCAGGCCCCTGGGATCGCAAGCGTTCGAACTCCTTCTCGATGAGGTCGAGGACGAGTTCGAAGTTCTCGGGTGCGATGCTGGCGTCGACGACGAAGAGCCCAGCTTCGCGGTAGGGTTCGACGTAGGAGCCAATGTTGTAGGTCAGGCCGCGGTTCTCGCGAATTTCCTGGAAGAGGCGGGAGCTGGTGCCGCCGCCGAGGATAGCATCGAGAACGGAGAAGGCGTAGCGCGACTGGTCGGTGCGGGCGAAGCCCGGAGTCACGAGGCAGAAATGCACTTGGGCTCCGCTGTGGGAAAGGAGTCGTCTGTCTGGATGGAAGCTGGGCGGCGCGGCGGCCGGGGGCGAAACTCCGGGCTTCATGTCCCCGCCGAGGTGACCCACCAGGTCTGCCATGGGGTCATGCTGGAGGCGGCCCGCCGCGGCCACGATGATGCGGTCGGCGCTGTGGAGCTCGGCCAGACAATTGACGAGAGCGCTGCGGTCTATGCGCGGCACGCTCTCGGGGGTGCCCATGAGGGGCTGGCCGAGCGGGTGGTCCGGCCAGACGGTTTGGGGGACGAGTTCGTGGACGAGATCCTCGGGGGCATCCTTTAGCTGAGCGAGTTCCTGGAGCACGACTCCGCGCTCGCGTTCTATGTCGTCCGGTGCGCAGAGGGGCTTGAGGAAGAGGTCGAAGATGAGCTCGAGGGCAGGCTCGAGCTGATCGGCGACGGTGCGCGCCTGCAGGTGCACGGCCTCCCGGTCGGTATAGCCGTTGACCTGGCCTCCGACATCGTCGATGATCTCGGCGATCTGTAGAGTGGAGCGGGTATGGGTGCCCTTGAAGAGCATGTGTTCGAGGAAGTGGGTGACGCCCGGCAGGTGCGAGGGGTCGTGCCGGGCGCCTCCTACACGCCAGATGCCGAGGGAGACGGAGTCGACGTGCTCGATGTGCTCGGTGACGACGCGGAGGCCGCTCGGCAGGACGGTCTTGCGGCAGGCGGACCCGGTGGGATCAGGCCTCGGCGTCATCGTGGGGCCTCGCGTGCCCGGCACGGCTCTGGAGCTGGGCGCGATGAGTGCGGCCCCCGTGAGGCGGCTGACGCGCTTCGCTCAGCGCCGACCATGCCCTTGGTTTCCGCGGCGAGAGTCGCGGCTGCCTCCCCGCGGCGACTCTGAGCGCCGACCGCGGCCTTCGGCTTCGGGGGGCAGGTCCTTGCGGGCGAGCCGGACCTTGCCCTGGGGATCGACCTCGAGGACGCTCACCTCGATCTCGTCACCAAGGCTCAAGACGTCCTCGACCTTCTCGACGCGCCCGCGGGCCATCCGGGAGATGTGGAGAAGGCCGTCCTTGCCGGGGAGCAGCTCTATGAAGGCGCCAAACGGGGTGATCCGCACGACCTTGCCCATGTAGGTCTCGCCGACTTGCACCTCGCGAGTGAGGTCGCGGATGGCGGCTACGGCCTTCTCGCCGGAGGCCTGGTCGGGCGCTGCGATGAAGATGCGGCCGTCCTGCTCAATGTCGATCTTGCACTCGAAATCGGCCTCGAGCTTCCTGATCATCTTGCCGCCCGGGCCGATGACATCGCCGATCTTCTCAGAGTCGATCTCCAAGATGAAGACTCGGGGCGCATGGGGCGCCAGCTCCGGGCGGGGTGCGGATATGGTGTCCGCCATGCGATCGAGGAGGGACTCGCGGGCGCGACGGCCCTGCGCGAAGGCCTCCTCGAGGAGGGGCAGGGACAGCCCCTCGAGCTTGACGTCCATTTGAACCGCTGTAACGCCCTGACGCGTGCCGGCGACCTTGAAGTCCATGTCGCCGGTGAAGTCCTCGACGCCCTGGATATCGGTGAGGAGCTGGCGGCGATCTCCGTCGCTGACCATGCCGATGGAGATGCCGGCGACGGGGCCGCGAATGGGGACTCCAGCGTCCATCAGCGCGAGGCTGCTGCCGCATACGCTGGCCATAGAGCTGGAGCCGTTGCTCTCCAGCACCTCGGATACGACGCGAACGGTGTAGGGGAACTCCTCCTCCTCCGGCAACAGCGGAAGCACGGCCCGCTCGGCGAGGGAGCCGTGGCCTACGTCGCGGCGGCTGGGCCCGCGCATTGGCCGCACCTCGCCGACGCTGTAGGCAGGGAAGTTGTAGTGATGCATGTAGCGCTTCGACTCGACGATGCCGAGGTCGTCGATGAGCTGCTCGTCGCCGACTCCACCGAGGGTGACAATCGACAGGACCTGCGTCTGGCCGCGAGTGAAGAGGGCCGAGCCGTGGGCGCGCGGCAGCAGACTCACCTCGCAGGAGATGGGGCGAATGTCCTCCGGGGCGCGGCCGTCGGGCCGCCGGCCATCATCCAAGATGAGCCCGCGGAGCTCCTGGTAGGTCTGGTTGTCGAGGGCGGCCCGGATCTCGGGCATCCGCTCGGGGAACTGCTCGCCCAGGTCCTGGCTGAGCTGCTCCATCATGGCCGCCGTTGCATCCTCCCTGACTTTCTTGTCAGGGCTCTGCATGGCCTGCCGTATATTCCGGGAGTGGGAGGCGACGGCGGCTTGCACGTCTTCTCCCACTTCGAGTGCGGCGAAGGAGATCTTCTGCTTGCCGACCTCGGCCATGAGGCCGCGCTGCATTTCGATTACCTGCTCCGCGAACGGCAGTGCGAAGCCGATGGCCTCGGTGAGGACGGAGTCCGGGATCTGGTCGGCCATTCCCTCCAGCATGACGACGCCGGTGGGGCTTACTGCCACGATGAGGTCGAGGTCGCTCTGATCGCGCTCGGCATAGGTGGGGTTGACGACGAAATCGTCTCCGATGTGGCCGATACGCACCGTGCCGACAGGCCCCAGGAAGGGCATAGGCGAGACACAGAGTGCGGCTGAGGCGCCAATCATGGCGGGGAGGTCGGCTGCGTTATCGGGGTCGGCCGAGAGGACGGTGGCCACCACCTGGATGTCGTTGCGAAAGCCCTTCGGGAAGAGAGGCCGGATGGAACGATCGATTCGGCGGGCGGAGAGGGTGGCGTTCTCGCTGGGGCGGCCTTCTCGTCGGATGTAGCGGACGCCGGGGATCTTGCCGGCGGCGTACATTTTCTCCTCGTAGTCAACGAGGAGGGGGAAGAAGTCGATGCCCTCGCGGGGCGGCGCCATGGTGGCCGTCACGAGGGTAATGGTATCGCCCAGCCTTACGCAGACCGCGCCGCCGGCCTGCTTCGCCAGCGTTCCGGCCTCGACGGAGAGGGCTCTTCCGTCGAACTCACGTCGTTGTACTGCCACTGTAGTTCCTGCCTATCCGGGAAATGCCGGCCATACATCGCGTGACGCAGCATCGTCCCGACCACCGCCCGGCAGGAACATACCCTGCACCTGTGTCTGCCGACAGCCGACGGCTGCACGTGTCCGGGAAGGGCTGCTCCCGGTCGCTCTCGGCACACATCGGTTCAGGATCGTCCCACAGGAAGGTATTCGGGACTACGCGGACAGCGATGATGTTGTATGCGGCACATCCCTAACTTGTTTGGGGGTTCGTTCAGAGCTTCGAGCATCCAGGCTATCGGCCTCGGGCCTTCGTCTTGTCGCGGAGCCCGAGCTTCGCCACGAGGGTGCGATAGCAGTCGATATCGGTGCTGCTGAGGTAATCGAGCAGCCGCTGACGTCTGCCGATCATAACGAGCATCCCACGCCGGGAATGATGGTCCTTCTTGAACTGGCTCAGGTGCTCCTGCAATTGGGTGATACGCGCGCTAAGCAGCGCTATCTGCACCTCGGGTGACCCGGTGTCAGTGGGATGCCGGCTGTTGTCGGCGACGATGTTCTGCTTCTGCTCCTTTAGCAGCGGCACCGGCTACTCCTTTCTCAGATTCGAGCGATCACCTCAGCGGGGCCCGGAATCCCGGCTCCGAAGACGCATCATAGCACATGGGAGTCGTCGTGTAAAGGCTGCAGGAGCCGTTGGGCCTTATCGCAGTCACGCGCCATCTGGGCTGCCAGGGCCTTCGGTGAGGGGAAGTTCCGGTCGCCGCGGAGCCGCGCAACGAAGTCCACGTTGAGGGTCGCTCCAAGCAGGTCGGGGGGTTTGGGGCGAGCGAGGAGATGGACCTCGATGCGTCTGGGTCCGCCGCCGGCAAAGGTGGGACGCGACCCAATGTAGGCGGCCGCGGGCCAGAGTCGTCTTCGGCCGGCCCGGCAGGCGTAGACGCCGTCCGCGGGGACGAGTTTCTCCGTCGCCGCACGGAGGTTCGCCGTGGGGAACCCGAGGGTGCGCCCGATGCCACTGCCAGCAACCACGCGGCCGGAGAGTCGGTACGGGCGGCCGAGCAACTCGCGCGCCGCCGCGACGTCTCCTCGAAGCAGGAGCGAGCGAATACGGGTGCTGCTGACCTTGTGGCGACCGACGCAGACGGGAGGCACGACGGAGACCCGAAAGGCGAGCGCCGGGGCGAGGCGGTTCAGGAGAGCAGGTGTGCCTCGGCCGCCTGCGCCGAAGCGCCAGTTCTCTCCTACTATGATGCACTTAGCCCGGAGCTGCCGGGCGAGCACGTCTCGGGCAAAGGCCTCGGCCTCGGCGCGGGCCAGCTCTCGGTCGAACGGCGCGATCACCGCGAGGCACACTCCGAGCCCGCGGAGCAGGGCGAGCTTCTCCTTCGTAGTCGTCAGCAGGGGTGGCGCTCCTTGCTTCTGAAGCACGGCGTCGGGATGCGGCTCGAAGGTCAATACCGCGGGCACCAGCCCGGAGGGAGGTGCGGCCCGGACCGCGGCGGCGATGACCGCGCGGTGTCCGACGTGCACGCCATCGAAGACGCCCATCGCGAGGGAGAGCGGCCGCCGCAGACGCCTACCCAGGCCGCGGAGCACTCTCACGGGCTCGAACCTCCTTCAGAGGTCAGCACGACGCGCGGGTGCAACTGCCCCTTGGCCAAGACGCAGCCGAGCCCGAGGAAGTGGCGATCCGGGCCGTAGACACGCACGGGCCAGGCCGGGGAATCGCCTGCGCAGACGCGGGTGCCGCGGACGAAATCGCGGGCGGCGTGAGACGCGAGGGAGAGGGACGGGAGGTGGGCCAGGGGCCAGTCGAGCGAAATGAATATGGCTTCCTCATCGCCGTTGCCGAGTGCGGCGGCGAACTCCTCGGGTGTGAGCGCGTCAGAGAGCTCGAACCTTCCCGCCCGCGTCCGCACGAGAAAGCCGAGGTACGCGCCGCAGCCGGCCGCCGCGCCGAGGTCACTTGCGAGGCCCCGGACGTATGTGCCCGTGGTGCAGAGGACATCCACGAGGGCGCGTGCGCGAGTGCCTGGCGAGAACTCGACGAGGTCGAGGGAGGCGACGGTGACGCGCTTCGGCCGGCCGGCGGCTGCCTCGCCGCGGCGAGCGCGTTCGTGGAGCCGGCGGCCTTCGAGATGGGCGGCGGAGAAGGCGGGCGGGCGCTGGTCTATGTCTCCCGTGAAGCGCTGGAGAAGCTCGCGCAGACGAGGTTCGGTGAGATCGCTGCTGTTAGACTGGGAGACGACGCGACCGTCGGCGTCGAGGGTGTCGGTCGCGGCGCCGAAGACGATCTCGGCGCGATATGCCTTTTGGGGACCGGCGGCGAATCGAAAGAGCCGCGTGGCGCGGCCGACGCAGATGGGGAGAACTCCCGCTGCCGCGGGATCGAGGGTGCCGAGGTGGCCGACTCGCCTGATGGCGAGACGGGCGCGGACCCAGGCGACGAGATCGTGGGAGGTCATCCCGGGAGGCGTGATTAGGTTGAGGAATCCGTCACGCGCCATGGGCAGGGCTTGCCTTGGCCAGAGCTTTGCGGACGGCTGCGAGGAGGTCTCGGCGTATGCGCTCCGCGGCACCCTGCGCGGTATACCCGGAGGCCATGGCGTGGCCGCCGCCGCCGAAGCCGAGGGCTATGTCGCTGACGTCAACCGTACCGTCGGAGCGAAGACTGACGCGAACAGCACCATCTTCGGCCTCGACGAAGAGCAGGGCCACGCGGGGGCCGCCGATGGCGCGCAGGTGATCTATGATGCCCTCGGTATCGTTGGCGGAGGCACCGGTTTCCTGGAAGTCCCGGCGAGTGAGGAGCGAGCTCACGACCTGGGAGTCGATGTCCTGGGAGAGGCGGCTGAGCGCTCGGCCGAGGAGGTGTGCGGCTTCGACGGACTGCTCCTCGTAGACGCCGCGGGAGATCTGGTGGGGGTCAGCCCCGGCCGCCACGAGTTCGGCCGCGGTGCGCAGCGAACGAGCGGTCGTGTTCCCGTAGCCGAAGCGCCCGGTATCGGTGAGCACAGCAGTGTAGAGACAGGTGGCGATGTCAGCGTCCAGGTCGGCCTTCATTGCTCGGAGCAGGTCATAGACGATCTCGGCGGTGGCGGCGGCCGTGGCGTCGAGGAGACGTTCTTGGCCGAAGGAGTGATCGGTGGCGTGGTGGTCTATGTCTATGACATGGGGGAGCGCGGCAAAGGCGGGCTCCAGGCGGCCGAGCCGGGAGGCGCCGTCGCAGTCCACGACGATGCCCAGGCTGGCGTTCCAGGGGGGCGGGACAGCGGAGACAGCTTCGGCGCCCGGGAGGAAGCGGTAGTTCTCCGGGACGGGGTCGGCGCAGAGCCGGGCCACCCGGTGGCCCTGGAACTCCAGCGCCAGAGAGAGCCCCAGCAAGGTGCCGAGGGCGTCTCCGTCGGGACGGAGGTGAGTGCCGAGGTAGATGTCGGGGTTAGCGCGAATCAGTCGGACTACCCGGTCCTGACTGCGGGCCGTCGTCTTCTTGCTCATGGCGGATCTGATCCAGAAGGTCGAGTGTGTGTGCGCCGCGGGCGAGCGATTGGTCGAGGTGGAAGTGGAGGAAGGGCATGGGGCGGAGATGGAGGACCTTCATGAGCTGGCTGCGGATGAACCCCGCGCCGCTGCGCAGCCCCTGGAGGGCGGTGGTCTGCTGCTCGTCGCTTCCATAGACGCTCACGAAGACCTGGGCTTGGCTCAGGTCGGGTGCGGCGTCCACCATGGTGACTGTCACCATTGAGACGCGCGGGTCCTTCATCCTGCGCAGGATGATCGTGCTGATTTCGGAGCGCAGCAGGTTCTGGACGCGCTCAATGCGCTGCGAGGGCATGGTCGTGAAGCGATCCCGGTCACAGGAATTCCAGCTCTTGGTCCAGCACGACAACGCGGGGCTCGCGGTCGATGAGGCTGGCGACCTTGCTCATCATGCCATCGAGAAATGCCCGATCGTTGGCGACCCCGACTGCGGCGACTGTGGCATATCGCACCGAGTCGTTCCTGCCGACTTCGGCGGCGCTCACGTTGAAGCGACCGCGAATGCGGTCGAGGAGGCTGCGTATCACGTGCCGCTTATCTTTGAGGGTGCGGCCGTTCGTGATCTCCAACTCGATGAGCAAGGAGCCGATGTGCATGGCGGCGGCACCTCAGAGGACGGCTCGACGGAGCTCACGTTCGACGACACACTCAAGGATGTCGCCGACGGCGACGTCGCCGAAACCTTCGAGCACTATGCCACACTCGAACCCCTCGCCCATCTCCCTCACATCGTCCTTGAGGTGACGGAGAGAGGCTATGTTCCCCTCGTGGACGACTTCGCCGTCGCGGCGGACGCGGACTTTGTCGGCGCGTGCGATGCGGCCTTCCAATACATAGCAGCCCGCGATGGTACCCGCCCGCGAAGATCGGAAGAGGGCTCGGACCTCGGCCTGCCCAACAACGACCTGCTCGTAGCGCGCCTCCAGCATTCCGATCATCGTGTCGCGGACATCGTCGAGCAGGTCGTAGATGACCTGGTAGCGCCGGATCTCGATACCCTCGTCGACAGCGAGACGCCGCGCTTGGGTGTCGGCGCTGACCTGGAAGCCAAGGATCACGGTTGGCTTCGTCGCGGCGGCGAGGCTTACGTCGGATTCGTTGACGTCGCCGACGCCGGTGTGGAGGATGTTGGGGCTTACCTCGTCGTTTCCCATCTGTGAGACCGCGCCCTCGATGGCCTCGACCGTGCCCTGCGCATCGGTTTTGAGGATGAGGTTGAGGCTCTTGGCGCCGCCTTCGGCGAAGATCTGAGAGAGGTCGTGCATGGAGGTTGGACCGACCGCCTGGAGGCCCGCGCGCCGCTCTCTCGCGCGCTGCTCGTCCGCCAGCGACCTGGCCTCGCGCTCGTTCTCCAGCACTCGGAAGACCTCGCTGGCCTCCGGCACATCGGAGAGGCCGGTGACCTGGACCGCGCTTGAGGGGCCGGCCTCCGTGAGGCGTCTGCCGCGCTCGTCGGTCATGGCGCGCACCTTGCCCGAAACCGGTCCCACGACGATCGCGTCGCCGACCCGCAGCGTGCCCTCCTGTACCAGGAGGGTGGCGACGCTGCCCCTACGCTTGTCGAGCTCTGCTTCGAGGACGGCTCCCTCGGCCGGCTTGTCGCTGAGGGCGCGAAGCTCGCGCATCTCCGCCACGAGGAGGATCATCTCACGCAGGTTGGATATTCCTGTCTTCTCCAGGGCCGAGATCTCCACGTAGATGGAGTCGCCGCCCCACTCCTCGGGGACCAGGCCCTGCCCCGCGAGGCGCTGCTTGACGGCATCCGGAGACGCGTTGGGCAGGTCCATCTTATTGAGGGCAACGATGATTGGAACATCCGCCGCGCGCGCGTGGTCAATCGCCTCCATAGTCTGCGGCATGACGCCGTCGTCGGCCGCGATGACGAGGACCGCGATGTCCGTGATCTGAGCGCCGCGAGCGCGCATTGCAGTGAATGCCTCGTGGCCGGGCGTGTCAACGAAGGTGATCTCTTTACCGTGGACCTCAGCCTGGTAAGCGCCGATGTGCTGGGTGATCTCTCCCGGCTCTTGCGCGGTGACGTTGGTCTCGCGGATCGCATCGAGGAGCGTGGTCTTGCCATGATCCACGTGACCGAGGACCGTGACGACCGGGGGCCGCAGAGGGGCATCCGGCGGGGCCGTGCGCCTGGGGACGACCCGTTTCGGTGCAGCGGCGGGCGCGGGCTCCTCGGGGGCCTCGGGGACAGCTTCCTCGGCGGCCGGCTCGGCCGCCGCTTCGGGCTCCGGCGCCTCGACTGCTTCTTCCTCGACTATCTCCGGCTCTTCGATCTCGACCGTGTAGCCCCACTGCTCACCGATGAGCACGGCAAGCTCCGACGCGATCAACGCATCGGGCAGGA
>DAOVEW010000186.1 GCA_030668755.1 Bacillota bacterium
GGAGCCCCTAGGCCCGGCCGAGCCGGGCCGGGGTGGCGGCCCGAAGGGCCTAGCCACTTGCCTCCTACCAGAATGGCAGCTACCATATCGAGAATACTTTCAGGACGGGTGAAGTGACCGAACACCGCGGCACCATTGCCATGATCGGCGCCGGAAGCTGGGGGACCGCGCTCAGCGTGGCCCTCGGCCAGGCCGGCTGGCCGGTGAAGCTCTGGGCGCGGCGGGCCGAGATCGCTCAGGCGATAAGCCGCGACCGACGCAATCCCGAGTATCTCTCTGAGTTCGAGCTGCCCGACTCCGTGGAGGCGACTGCCGATCTGGGCGAGGCGGTGGCGGACGCGGAGATGGTGGTGTTAGCAGTGCCATCACAGGGAATGCGCTCGGTCTGCGAGCGGCTCGCGCTCCACGTCCAGCCCGATGTCGGCGTCGTCACCGCGGCCAAGGGCCTGGAGCAGGAAACCGGCAGGCGCATGTCCGAGGTCGTCGCCGATTGCCTCGGGCCGGAGCGGGAAGGCAAAATCGCGGCCCTATCCGGCCCCAACCTCGCACCCGAGATCGCTGCCGGCAACGCCAGCGCCACCGTCGCCGCTTGCCCGGACGCCGCATTCGCGGCCCGCGTCCAGGCCGCCCTCGGCACTCCCCGCTTCCGCGTCTACACTAACCCGGACGTGCTGGGCGTGGAGCTCGGAGGAGCGCTCAAGAACATCATCGCCATTGCCACCGGCGTCAGCGACGGCCTTGGCTTCGGCGACAACAGCAAGGCCGCCCTCATCACCCGCGGCCTCGCCGAGATCACGCGCCTCGGCGTCGCGCTGGGCGCACGGGGCGAGACATTCCGCGGCCTATCCGGCATAGGCGACCTCGTCGCCACTTGCGCGGGCGCCAAGAGCCGCAACCACTTCGTCGGCTGTGAGCTGGCCCAGGGCCGCCCGCTGCACGCGATCCTCGCCGAAATGGCGTCACAGATCGCGGAGGGCATAGAGACGACTCGCGCCGCACTGCGTGTCGCCGCGCAGGCCGGCGTGGAGATGCCGATCACGGCGGCAGTCCATAAAGTGCTCTTCGAAGGTCTGGCCCCACTCGAAGCGGTCAAGTCCCTCATGACCCGCGCCTGGCGGGATGAGCTGGAGGAATGAGACCGCGCACGGCCTCCGTGCGAACTCGCTGCGACGAAATCGTGGCCGCTCCCTTCAGCTCTTCCAGCAGCTTAGTGACCTGCGAAAGGCTGAAGGGCTTGCACAGACAGGCCGCCGCACCGCTTTGCAGCGCGTCGTCGATCACGTCGTCCTTCGCAAACCCCGTGATCATAACGAACGTTGCCTCCGGAAGCTGGCGCCGAAGCTTTTTCAACGCCTCCAACCCTCCCATCCCTGGCATCCGGATGTCCAGAAACACCAGGTCGAATGGCTGCTCGGCCGCCAGCTCCAGAGCGCTGTTGCCATCCTGGCACGTCATCACAGTATGCCCGAAGCGCGCCAGCACGTCCTGGAGGAGAAGACAGATGCTCCGCTCGTCATCCACGACGAGTATCTGCAGTGGCTTCATGCCTAGAACACGCCTCCCGACAGAACTGCAGGGGACTCTCGTACCACCTGCCCACCCGCGTTATTCCACATTCGATCCCGTTGCCGGGGAGGAAGAGGATTCCCCCTCACACTGTCGAACACCGAATGGCACGCATTGCTGTGAGAGGAGTCAGGGATGGAAACCCGCCCTGAGGAAGCACAACCGAGCGCAGAGAGCCGCCGTCTGCCAACGGGCTACATTGCCCTCGCAGCCATCGTACTCGTCCTCATCGCCTGGCTAACAGTCCGCTACCTTAACAAGCGGACCCTCATCCGCAACCTCAGCACGAACGACATGGCCCTGCGCGTGGAATCCGCCCGTAAGCTCCTGGAGATGGGCAAGCTCGAGGACTCCCTGCCCGCTCAGCCCATCATCCGACGCAGCAAGACCGCAGAGGCCCTCGGCGAGATCGGCACCGACGACGCCATCCGCCTCCTCGGCCTGATCCTCGAAGATCAGGAGGACGCACCCAGGCGCTGGGCAAAGCGGGCCCTCGTCAAGCACGGTATGCGTTCCCTCCCTGTCCTGATGAAGGCCCTCTCCGGCTCCGGCAGTACGTGCGAGCAAGCCGTGGAGGCGCTGGAGGAAATCGGCCCCCAAGCGGCCGGCAAACTCCGGTTCTTGCTCAGCGATCGCTCTGCATACGAAGGCGCCGCCGAGGCGCTCGCCGCGGCCAAGGGAGTTGGCGTCGCCGCTCTGGTCAGGGGATGCTACAATGCAGATGGCAACCTCCGGGCGCAGGCCCTTGGCAAGATGGGCCTGCAGCGGATGAGCGTCGCCATCGAGCCGGCCCGGTACAACCTGAAGCCGATCGACGGCAGCGAGAAAGGCGACGCGATCAAGGCTCTCGGTCTCATCGGCGCCCGCGTTGCCACCCCCGAGATCATCCCCTTCCTCCAGGACAAGGACAACCGCGAGACCGCCGTCACCGCGCTCGGCCAGATCGGCGATCCGAGGGCGGTGGAGCCCATCCTGGCCACCATGACCGAGACTGAAAAACGCTACCGCAACGCCGCGATCCTGGCGCTGCGTAGGATCGGAAGCCCCGCATTCCGGGCGCTCGTGCGAGACTTGCACTCCACCCAAGTCCTCAAGCGCAGAGCCGCCGCAGCCGCTCTCGTCGGCTCCAACTCGGCCCGCGTCACCGGCGCCCTGGCCGCGGCCCTCAGAGATCCCGACCGCCAAGTGCGAGCGTCCGCCGCCCTCGCCCTTGGCTGGGAGCACAACGTCGAAGCTGTGTCACCCCTCATCAACGCCCTGTCTGACACCGCGTGGCAGGTGGTGGACGCCGCTGTGGATGCCCTCGGCGCAGTCGGCGTCAGCGCCGCCGACCGGCTTCTCGCCGTGCTGCGGGACGGGTCCCAAGACCTCACGGTCCACTACCAGGTGGCCCGCGCCCTGGCGGCCATGGGCGGTCCCGCTGTTCCCAAGCTCCTCCACACCCTCGCCACCGGCGAGCCCCGGGTCCAGAAGTGGACCGTCGTCGCCCTGGGCGAGATAGGCGACCAGCGAGCCATACAGCCCCTTGAGGCGCTTCAGGAGACCGCTCCACCGGACCTCAAATGGGCCATCGACGAGCAGCTTCGTCGTCTCCACAGGGCTACTGGCACCTAACAGCCCCTTCTCCGCACTCACCAATGCAGAGATGTACCAAACTTCTTCGCGTCGGCCTTGACATCTACGTTATCAAGTTAGTATAATTGGGTAGACTAACGCCTGGCCGGGCTGGCTCACTGAATGGAGCCGGTCTGGCCCGTTGATAGGCGCCGTGGGCGCCCGTTCATCAGTGAGCACTCAGGGAGGTTAACCGCCGTGGCTAAGGTTATTGGAATCGACTTGGGGACCACGAACTCGGTGGTGGCTGTCATCGAAAGCGGCGAGGCGGTCGTGATCCCCAACGCCGAGGGAAGCCGTCTCACCCCATCGGTTGTCGGCTTCACGAAGAGCGGAGAACGCTTGGTGGGGCAGCCTGCAAAGCGTCAAGCAGTCATCAATGCCGAAAACACCGTTTACTCGATCAAACGGTTCATGGGCCGGCGCTTCTCCGAAGTCGAGAGCGAACGCACGATGGTTCCCTATCGCGTCGCCGAGGCCGCCAACGGTATGGCGGCCGTCAACATCGCGGACAAGCAGTACACCCCGGAAGAAGTGTCCGCCATGATCTTGCGCAAGCTCAAGGAGGACGCAGAGGCCTACCTCAGCGACAAGGTGTCGAAGGCCGTCATCACAGTCCCCGCGTACTTCAACGACGCCCAGCGGACCGCCACCAAGAACGCCGGTGAGATCGCCGGGCTCGAAGTCCTGCGCATTATCAACGAGCCCACCGCGGCGGCCCTCGCTTACGGGCCCGGGCGCCGCGATCAGAGCGAAGAGCAGAAGATCCTCGTGTGGGACCTCGGCGGCGGCACGTTCGACGTCTCCCTGCTCGAGATTGGCGAGGCCGTCTGCGAGGTGAAGGCCACCAACGGCGACACGCACCTGGGCGGAGACGATTGGGACGAACGCATCGTCAACCACATCGCCGATCAGTTCCAGCGCGAGCAGGGCATAGACCTCCGAAAGGACCGCCAGGCCCTTCAGCGCCTGCGAGAGGCGGCCGAGAAGGCCAAGGTCGAGCTGTCCAGCGCGTCCAGCACCGACATCAACCTTCCCTATATCACGGCCGACCAGAGCGGGCCGAAGCACCTGACTCTGAAGCT
>DAOVEW010000081.1 GCA_030668755.1 Bacillota bacterium
GTGAGCGTCAGCCCCTCTGCCCCCCGCAAGCCCCGTTCAAGCCTCTCCCCGGCCGCTATCGCCGCCGCCAAGGCCATCTTCGACCGGGCCTCCGCAAGCGCCGCTTCCTGCAAGAGCTTTGCCTGCCTCTCCTCCGCCGCTATCACCGCCGCCAAGGTCTTCTTCGACCGGGCCTCCGCAAGCCGAAGATGCGCCTCCTCGTCCGCACCCGCCAGATCCTCCACCTCTCCACTGTGGCAACCGAATGCATCCTCGTACATGTTGAGGGCCCGGGTCGCCTGCCTGAGTTCTCTTCGTGCTTGCGAGACTGTCACCGTCATCACCTCTCCTGTCCTGTCTGAGTGTACCCCCAGTCTACCACGCAATCGCACGGTTTGTCAATACCCCCGGGCAGGTATTTTGCCCCGGGAGCGAAGTTTCTTTCTGCCTCCCGGCCCCTCGCGCGCCAACGTCCGCAACACCCGCAAACCCGATAACGTCCGTAACGTTCCCGTTTACGCCCTCGCATAGGCCTTCCCTCCGACCCTCGCCACAGCCACTCAAGCCCCTTGACTCTCGCACGCGCAACCCACGGATCCCTCGGAACGGCCGCCCCGGGACCCGCCTACCCTACTAGACTTCGCCTGCGCCCGCACGCGCGCGAGTTAAACGTCTTGGCGTCGTTGTAACGGCCTAAGGCGTAAGGCTACAAGGCCTTTGCCTTACGCCTTAGGCCGTGCCTTAAGCCTTAAGGCCTTAAGGCTTAAAGGCCTTGCGCGCGCGCGAGGCGAGCTACCCATCCGCCTGGCCCGGCCGCCCCGCTCCGCCGCACCCGGCACCCGGCACCCGGCACCCGGCCGCCCAGCTCGGCCAAGCCCCGACCTCCCGATGTTCTCCGCTCGGTACCTGTCCGCGGCCAGCAACGACGCAAACGCCCGGCCCAGACTCAGATCTGCGCGGCCACCGTGAAGCTCAAGGTTGCCTAAACTTCGCATAGTCAGTTGTACGAAGTATACGAAGTCAAAGTGTATTGCCAAACCATACGTTCTTGAAACGTGTTTTTTCCCTATTCCGAGCAAGCCCCCCATGATAGCCCCGGCCCCTTCGGGCGCCCTTGGCCAGACGCCGGGCCGCCTCCCGAAACCGTGCGGAAATAGCGAAAAGCGTATGGTTTCGGCGCCCCGGAGTTCAATAAAATCTCGACAACCCGTTCAGAGAGTGTGCGAGAAAAACTAGACCACATTCTCCCCCGATGCCTACAGTCTCTTTCTGAGTAAAAGCTTCGCCTGGCGGAATCGGCCTACAGTGGACGTTTATGGGTCTTGCGCCCCGCATGGTTTTGTGATACGGTAAGGGGGAGTAGGGGGAGGTGGGTTATGGAAAAGCGGGAGGCATTTTGTCATGAAGGTGCTATACCAACCGGGGGGCCGGGCACGGGAGTACGCTGAGTGGGCGGTGAACTTGTACGCTGGGTGCAAAAACGGGTGTCGTTACTGCTACGTGCCGCTGTTACTGCGGAAGACCCGGGAGGAGTTCCACTCCGACGTGCGGCTGCGTAATGGCGTGCTGGAGCAGTTGGGGCGGGACCTGGCGCGGGAGAAGCTCGCGGATGGCACGGAAGTGCTGTTGTGTTTCACGTGCGACCCGTATCCGCCGAAGAGAGATGCGGAGGAGATGAGGACGGCTATCAGGCTCATCGGCGAGGCGGGCTTGGTACCGCGGATTCTCACGAAGTCGGGTCGGTGCGGGGATCTTGAGTGGATAGGGCGATATGGGGGGGTGTATGGCGCGACCCTGACGACGCTTGGCCTCGCGCAGCAAGAGTGGGAGCCGTGCGCGGCGCCGACCACGGCACGCATTGATGTCCTGCGGGATGCGCATCGAGGAGGCGTCCGCACATGGGTGTCCTTCGAGCCCATCATCGTGCCGGAGCACACGTACTTTTTGCTGGATGAGGTACTGCCGTTTGTGGACGAGGTGAGCTTCGGGCCGCTGAATCACATTGGCCACATGGGTCTCGATGATGACTTCCTGGACTGGTGGAAAGTGCGCGAGGTGGACTGGGAGGGCGTGTGCTGGGAGCTAGAGCGGAGACTTGCCGATGCCGTTCGAGGTGGGCGCGACGACCTGGGGTGGCATGTGAAGCGCGGCCTCGCGCGCTACTGGCCGGAGGGGGCGGAGTTGCGGCGTGGGCAGATGATCCACAGCCGGCACAACGGTGCTGGGTATAGGAGGGATGGGTAGTGATGGCATACGAGGTAGGCGACGAGGTGAGCATTACGGGTAAATGCTTCAACTCACGGGTACATGTGGAGGGGACAGTGGAGCGGGTGACGCCGAGGCGGGGGGATGTGGTGGTGAGGATCTCCAAATCCAGCCGGATAGATGGCTATATCCCTATACCCGGCGAACTGCGTTTTCGTACCCGGGGGTTGCTGGAGTACAAGTGCATAACTGAGGATGGCGCGAAGTGGTCAATCATCGGGGATGTGGGATGATGGGTGCGACTAGCCGCAATGCGGTCTTTGCCTGCTGGCTGATGCGTCAGTTCCCTAAGGCGCAGCGGGTTCTCTGTGTAGCCGACGGGAAGGGGGCCCTGTCTCGGGAACTCGCGAAGCGGCAGAAGACGGTCACGGTAGTGGAGGCGAAGCCGCGATTCGGCGGGCTGGGGCACAAGCGCATCGAATACAAGCGTGGCTGGTTCACCCGGGACACGTCGGTGGGGGACGCAGAGCTGATTGTCGGGATGCACCCTGACGAGGCGACTGCTGAGATCATCCTTGCGGCGAGGGCGAACGGCTTGCCCTGGGCAGTGGTGCCCTGCTGCATCAAGGGTGATGGCGCGAAGGCGTGCAAGACGTTTGGCGGGTGGCTTAGGCGGCTGGTGTCGCTGGATCCGCCGGCACAACAGACCGTGCTCAAGTTCAGCGGGAAGAATGTCGTGCTTTGGCGCCGGAGGCGACGTGATGACTGAGCAACTGTACCGATGTGAGGAGCGGGAGGGCGAGTGCTTTTGCGCGGAGAACCCGTGGGTGTGGGATAGTAAGCGCCGCCCTTCTGGCTGGAGGCGCACCTGTTACCTCAAGACGGCCGATGCGGGCTACACCTGTCTTGATTGCAATGCGTTGCTCGCGGTTGGCGTTGCACGCCGCTACGTCCCCGCCGATCCCGCCGACCGCTTCGCTCGGCTGCTCAAGCAGGGGCGTCATGTGCTCGTTGACCATGTAGCGGCGGGCGAGACCGTAGCAGAGGCAGGGGAGGAGGTTCTCGCGTGGGTGACGGACTGGCACGCTTGCGCTGGTGACGTGGAGGCTTTGGCCGAACTTGCGACAGATACACTCATTGCCGCAGGCGACGAGTGGGGAGACAAGGTGGACGAGTGGCTGGCGAACCTTGACGAGGCGAAGGCGATTGAAGCCGCACAACAGGAGGGATGAGACGGCATGACATCAGAGAGGCATCGTATGAGGCTACACATCAAGAACTTCAGGCGGGTAGAAGAGATCGACGTAGCATTGACGAAGCCGGTGAACCTGCTGGTGGGCATGAACGGAAGCGGGAAGAGCAGCATCCTTGGGGCGTTGACGGTGGCGCTCACGGGGACGCACCCGGCCTGGCTGCGGCGGCGGGGCGAGAGCGTGTATGCCCTGCGGCGGTTCGGGACGAAGAAGGCGGAGATCGAGGTGGAGGTTGGGGATCTCGAGGTTGAAAGGGCCATCACCGGCTCGAAGCAAGCACTGAACGTAGCGGGGGCTACCGGCAATACGACTGCACAGCAGGGGGCGCTGCTGAATGAGCTCGGCGTGACCGCGGACCAGTTGGCGGCCGTCCTCTGCGGGGGCCAGTTCGTGGGCCTTCCGGCCAAGGAGCAGATGGCGTTCTTGGCGGCGATGGGGGGCAGCGAGCTAACCTGGGACGATGTAGTGGGCCGGCTGAATGATGACAACCCGAATGCGAGTCGGTTGTTCACGCCGCTCATGGCGAAGGGCTACGACACTCCGGCTGCAGGGGGACCGTTACTGGACGACTGCGAGACGTGTGCCCGGCACCACCGCAAGGAGGCGAAGAGCGCCTTGGCCGGCGTGAAGGCAACGCTCGCGGCAGAGGCCTTCCCCGAACGGCCGGAGGGGGAGCCGCCCACCGACGAGGAACGTATTGCGCACCATGCCCTCGTGGAGGAGGTCGAGGCAGAGCAGCGGGTGACGGGCCAGATCGCGGAGGCGGAGAGGGCACTGGCCGGGGCGGAGGCCGCCGTGGGCGCGGCGGAGGCGTTGCTCGCGGAGGCAGTCGAGGTGTGCGCGAAGTTGCCGCAGGTGGCGCTCCAGCCGTTGGAGGATGATGCGACGGCGGCGCAGGCACGGCGCGTAGATGCCGAGATCGGTCTGACGACGGCACGGAATGCGGAGGCGGAGGCGAATCAGAATGCCACAGCAACCGGCACCAGACACCAGGAGTTACGCGAACTGCTCAATGCCGACCGATGCCCGACCTGTCGGCAGCCACTCGTTGGAGAAGTCTTCGAGGCACTGCGTGTCGAGACGGAGGAAGCGCACCAGAGAGCCCAGCAGGGCGTAGATGCGGCCGTGAAGGAGTTCAATAAGCGCAAGGGCATCTTCGACGAGGCGCTTGCGGAGAATGCCACCACACACAATGCCCTGGAGGAAGCACACGAGCAGACGAGGGCTGTGGACAGGGCTTTTGCGGTCAAGGCCCGGGCCGAAGAGGCGCTGGCGTCCAGGAAGCAAGACGTAGCCAACGCCTCCGATCGCCTTGCGGAACTTGGGGACACACCCGACGTGACTAAGCTGCAGGAAAGCCTCGCAGCGAGCATGGACGCCCTCGAAGCACGGACGCGCACTTGGGAGACGTACATCACGGAGAGCAACCGGCGGCAAGCCCTCAACGACTCGAAAGCCCGGCTCGCCTCGGAACGGGACCTCTGGGAGTGGCTGGTCGAGAAGTTCGGCTTGGGTCCCGACAGCTACCGTGCCGGCCTCCTCGGTGGCGACCTGGATGAACTACGCGGCGCCGTCAACGGCCTCCTCGAAGACTTGCTCGGCGCCCAGGTCGTCTTCCCGGACGGTGACGAACCCCTGCGGCTCCGCCGTGGCGACACGATCACTCCGGCCACCCCGCAGTTCCTCAGTGGCAGTGAGTTGCTGAGGTTGCAGGTGGCGTTGCAGTTCGCTTTCGCCGGCGTGCTCGATGTGCCCCTCCTGCTGATCGATACCGAGGCGGCGCTGGACTACGAGCAGCGGGCAACGCTACTGGCGGAGATGCAGAAGATGGCGGAGGCCTGGCCCGAGGCCACCATCCTCGCGACGTGGGTGCCGATTGAGGGGGACTGGCACGACAGTTTCGAGTGGAACCGGGAGAAGGTCGAGCCGTGGTGCGACATGTTCGAGGTCGCCGACGGGTTCATGGCCCCGCTGTGGGAGAATGAAGAAGTGGCCGCCGGGGAGGGCTCGTAGCTATGGACTGGTTTGCGCACATGAAGCTGGCTAACGACGAGCGGAACAGCATGTTGTGGTGGTGGCCCCGGGTCAAGGACGTCGTGGCGGCGCGGCAGCCGGCCACCGAGATCGTGGAGGTGATCGACGACGAGGCCTACGCACTCCTAGACGGAGAGGGCGCGGTTTTCACAAAGCGCTGCGATCCGCTCTTCCGTGCGGCCATCGCAAAGGTCGGTGGCTATCCTTGCTTCATGCGTGCGGACCGTGCTTCAGCGAAGCACTCCTGGGAGAGCGCGCCGTTCCTGCCGGACGGAGATGCCCTTTGGCAGCATGTGCGTAGCCTGATCGACGAGAACATCTGCTTCGACTTGATGGTGCGGGCCCTTGCCTTCCGGCAGTTCCTTGAGCTGGACACCCTGTTCAAGGCCTTCCGAGGATTGCCCATCGCCGCAGAGCGCCGGTACTTCGTGCGAGACGGGGAGCTCGAGTGCCACCACAGTTATTGGGTGGAGGAAGTAGTGGCGCAGGACAATCCGAGCGCGAATGATTGGCGAGAGCAGTTGGCTAAGCTCAACACTGAGGAACCGGATGAGGTGGCGTTGCTCACGCAGCAGGCCCGGGCCTTGGCGGAGGTCCTGCCCGGCTACTGGAGCCTGGACTTCGCGCGGGATGTGGGCGGCGCCTGGTGGTTCATCGACGCTGCCTTAGGCGAGGTC